>JAIXVK010000042.1 GCA_027483085.1 Comamonadaceae bacterium
CGAAGAGCACGCAGCTGGCGAATTCAAACCGCGCCATCAGGGCCTGCAGCTCGGTGCGGCGGGCCAGCACTTGGTCGGCAGGCAACCAGGCCAGAGCCGTCACGCCCCAGGGCATGTCGGCTTTGAGCACTTTGACGGCGGCGTGTTTGAGCTCGGGTTGCTTGGAGTCGGGGCAAAACACGGGGCTGGTCAGCGCGTTCACGCCGCCCAAGCGCTCGCCAGTGTTGCTCTGGCCGCTCAAAAACTCGTCGCCCCAGTGCATGGGCAGAAACACCTGGCTCAAACCCACTTCGGTGCTGGTCTGCACCGGCGCGAGGATGGAGCCGCGCTTGCTGGTGATGTGCACCAGTTCGCCCTCGGCCAAGAGGCGGCGGGCCATGTCTTGCGGGTGCATGTGCAAGGCTGGCTCGCGCACATGGCCGAACAAGCGGCCCAGTGTGCCGGTGCGGCTCATGCCGTGCCACTGGTCACGCAGGCGGCCGGTGGTCAGGGCGAAGGGGTAGCGCGCTTCGCGTTGCTCTGCCACCGGCGTGTAGGGGGCTGCTACAAAGCGGGCGCGGCCGTTGGGCGTGGGGAAGACGCCGTCTTCGTACAAGCGCACTTTGCCGCTGGTGGCGCCTTCGGGCATGGGCCATTGCAGTGGGGTTGCTTCCAGCTGCGCGTAACTCATGCCGGTGATGTCGAGGTCGCGTCCCCGGGTGCTTTCGCGGTGCTCGTTCCATACCGACTCAGGGCTGCAGTAGGGGAACAGCGTAGGCAAGGCCGGAGTGCGGCCCAGTGCAGACTCCAAGCGCTGCGCGAAGTCCACAGCAATCGCCCAGTCATGGCGCGGGCCGTTGTCTTGCGAGCCGGGTGCCGCGACTGCGGCGCGCACTCGGGAGATGCGGCGTTCGCTGTTGGTGACCGTGCCTTCCTTCTCGCCCCAGGTGGTGGCGGGCAGCAGCAGGTCGGCGTAGCGGGCCGTGGCGGTAGTGGCAAAGGCTTCTTGCAGCACCACGAACTCGGCGCGCTCCAAGGCGCGACGCACGGTGGCCTGGTCGGGCAGGCTCTGGGCGGGGTTGGTGCAGGCGATCCACAGCGCCCGGATCTCACCATCGGCAGCGGCCTGGAACATTTCGATCGCGGTTTTACCCGGCTTCTCGGGCACCGTAGGCACGCCCCAGAGGGCAGCCACTTCCGCGCGGTGGGCGGGGTTGGCCAGGTCGCGGTGCCCAGAGAGCAGGTTGGCCAGGCCCCCCACTTCGCGGCCACCCATGGCATTGGGCTGGCCGGTCAGGCTGAAGGGGCCGGCGCCCGGCTTGCCGATCTGGCCCGTGGCCAGGTGCAGGTTGATGAGGGCGGTGTTTTTGGCAGTGCCCGCGCTGGACTGGTTCAAGCCCATGCAATACAGGCTGAGCGTGGCGGCCGACTGCGCAAACAGGCGCGTGGCCTCCATCAGCTCAGCCTTGCGGATGCCGCAGACGGCGGCTACCGCGTCGGGCGTGCAGTCGCGCACCAAGGCTTTCAGCGCGTCAAAGCCTTCGGTGTGGGCGGCAATATAGGCCGCGTCCGTCCAGCCTTCCCAGAGCATGAGGTGCAGCATGCCGTTGAACAGCATCACATCGGTGCCGGGTTGGATTTGCAGGAACAGGTCCGCGGCCTCGGCCGTGTCGGTGCGGCGCACATCCACCACCACGATGTTCAGCTCGGGCTTGGCGGCCTTGGCGTCTTCAATGCGCCGGAACAGGACGGGGTGGGCATAGGCCGCATTCGACCCGGCGATGAACAGCGTGCTGGCCAGCCCCAAGTCTTCGTAACTGGCGGGTGGCGAGTCTGCGCCCAGTGTTTTTTTGTAGCCGGCCACCGCGCTGCTCATGCACAGGCGGGAGTTGGTGTCGATGTTATTGGTGCCTATCAGCCCTTTGGCCAGTTTGTTGAAGACGTAGTAGTCCTCGGTAAGCAGCTGGCCACTCACGTAAAAGCCCACAGCGTCCGGCCCATGGTCGCGGATCACTTGGGCGAACTTCGTGGTGGCGGTGTGCAGCGCACTGTCCCAGGTCACCGGCGCTGGCATGGCACCCCGTTGCAGGCGCTGCAGAGGCTGCAGCAGGCGGGTTTGTAGTATGACTTCGGCGGTGGCGGTCAAGTGCAGCGTGCTGCCCTTCGAGCACAGCCGCCCGAAGTTGGCCGGGTGCTGCGGGTCGCCTTTGACTCCGGTGATCTGGTTGCCTGCGCTCTGGATGATGACGCCACAGCCCACACCGCAGTAGGGGCAGATGGAGCGGGTTTCGTTGACCATGGCCATCGGCGATCAGGCTGCGGTGGTGGGGCGTGGTTTTGGCCCCGCGATGGGGCGCACCAAATCGGTGCCGTGATTTTGCAGTTCAGTGGCACTCAGGTACACGACACCGGCCTCTAGCTTCACGCTGAATTTGGGTGTGCAGCCCTCATCGGGCGCGCTGGCCTGGCCGTCGCACAGGCCTATGGTCCAGTTGTGCAGCGGGCAGGCTACGCTGGTGCCGAACACAATGCCTTGGGAGAGCGGGCCGCCCTTGTGCGGGCAGCGGTCCAGCAGGGCAAACACTTCGTCCTGGC
>JAIXVK010000634.1 GCA_027483085.1 Comamonadaceae bacterium
CTTGTATTTATTGCGCAAGCAGCTCCTGATTTGATAGCAAATCAGGAGCTGCTTTTATTTCGACTGTTGGATATTGAAAACCCTATGGCGCGCTTTCGGGCAATCCATCACTAAGCCGTCCGCTCAACGGTAAAGCTGGTTCCATCAAAGTACTGCGTATCCTGGAGTTTTTCCAGGATCTCATGGTCATTGAGGTGACCGGTGTCCTTGATGCCAACGCAGGCGTTTCTGCCGCGCGACTTGGCGACGTAAAGTGCAGCGTCGGCAACGTTAATGGTCTTACTCCAGTCCAGCAGCGACGGGCGTGTGGGACACAGCGGGAAGCACGCGAATCCGACGGAACAGGTCTTGAAAATGGGTGCGCCACCTTCCAGCGCAAAGGGTGCGTTGGCGACGGCGAGCCGAACTCTTTCCCCGAGTTGCAGAGCATGGCTACGGTCCGTAGCGCGTGCAACGATCAAAAACTCTTCGCCGCCCCAACGCACCATGTAGTCGGTGTCGCGAAAGACGGTGCTGAACCTCTCCCGCAGTTGCATCAGTACGGCGTCCCCCGCTGCGTGGCCGAGTTCGTCGTTGAGTGCTTTGAAGTGGTCGATATCAATCAGGTAAAAAATGAGATCCGCGTCCTTCGGCATTTCCGCACCGTACTTGGCGTACCCTGAATAGCGGCGCGCTACAAGATCGATGTCGGACTCAATATGGCGCGACAGAAAGCGCCTATTGCGCATGCCGGTCAGGGGGTCGGTCAGACTGGCTTCCTCCAAGGCTTGTGTTCTCTCTTGCACCTTGCTTTCGAGAATCAGATGTTGGACACGCAACTGGCGCGTACGAAGCTGGATAACCCCATACATCGCGGCGATCAGCGCGACTACGGCAGCCACTGCCACGCTGGTGTGCTGCCACCAAGCGGCCTCCACAGTTACCGGAACTGCGAGTTCGTGAGAACTCCACTGACCATGCCGATTGGTGGCACGTATGCGCATGACATAGGAGCCAGGCGACAGACTTCCATAGCTGGCACTGCGCAACTCGGGTCCGGTTTGAACCCAATCAGGGTCGAAACCCTCGAGACGGTACGCATAGCGCAGGCGCCCGGGCTCCGCCAAATCAAGCGCCGCAAAGTCGAAGGTGAAGTTGTTCTGCCCTGGCGCAATCCGGAGTGCTTCGCCGATGGAAGGCGTTGGCCAACGTGCATTGTTCACCCGTATTTGTGTCAACACCAGCGGAGGTGAAAACTGGGAAGCTTGAAAAGCCTCGGGTGACACCACCAGAAGACCTTTGCTACCGCCAAAGAGCAGTCGTCCGTTCTGGGTTTTGGTGAATGAAAAAAACCAGGGTGTTCCGATATCGATGCCATCCACCGCGCTCAGCATGAGCATGCTGTCGGCTTTAGGGTCGTAGACATGCATTTGTGTCCAGATGCGACCCTGGGCGTCCTCCATCAGGTTGGCACCAAAGGGGCGGCTTACGAAGCCATGGCGTTGGCTCACACGGTCGAACCGCGCCGCAGTTCCATTCCAACTCTCGAGTTTATGCAGGCCAGAGACTGCGGTATCCACCCATAGGCGGTCGGCGCGGTCCCACAGCAATCCGATCACCACTGGCGTGCCCAGTTCTCCCCCCGGCTCTGCGGCAACACTGACCATTTCATTGCTATGTGCAGGGATACGAAAAATGCCTTGGCTCGTACCCACCCACAGCGCTTGGTCTGGGCCCTGCGCCACGGTAAACGCGTCGCCCTTCAGTTTGGAGCCCCCTTGGAGATGGACTGGCACCACAGAGCGCCCATCAGGCGGGACCTGTAAGAGCCCGTCTTGCGTGCAGACCCATAGTCGCCCGTCACTGCCAGCCACTAAACGGTGCACCGTTCCGGCCTCTAAGGCTAGCCGGCTCAGCAATTGACCTTTTTCACTCACACGATGCAAAGCACCCGCCCCTGCGACCCAGACTGAACCGTCAGGCATCTGCGCCATAGCGCCGACTTGCATCGGCGCTTGGCGATTACCGGCACCCGGCAGAGCGAAGGTGCCTTTGCTTTGCAGGTCCGAAGACAGCACGCCGATACCCGCCGTGTGGGTGGCTGCCCAGATGTCGCCATTGGACAGTTGCAGCAGTCCACGCACGTCTGGCTTTGCCAGCGCGTCCTGGGGCTCGCTTTGCGGGTTGCGTAGCAAAATCGCGGTGTTGCCAGGATCATGGCGCTGCAAACCCACACCGAAGCCGGCAATCCACAGCCAGCCATCTTGTGCGCGCAACAGTGTGGTGACTTCATTGGCAGCCAGGCCGTCAAGTCGTGCGGGGTCATGCTGCAATTGCTTCAAGACCTTAGCGGTGGTGCTGTCCCGCACTTCGATGCCGGAGTCCCTGCCCACCCAGACGGTTCCGTCGGATGACTGGACAAAACTGGTGACGGCCCCCGCTCCTTGTGTCAGGTCCTTGTTGGACAGCATCTCCACAGTGCCGGTCTTGGGATCTATGCGCGCAATATCCCCTTGCAACGTCCCCGCCCAGATCAGGCCTGCATCGTCCTGCATGAGCGCTTGTACCGTGCGGCCCTTGAGGCTGAGGGCGGCGCCAGCGCCAACTCCGTCGATTCGTTCGAATCGGTCATGGGTGTGTCGCTTACGGCTCAAACCAGTCCAAGTGCCAACCCACAGGTCTCCGTTGGTATCCACTAGGAGCGACTGAACGCGGTCATCTGGCAGGCTGTAGTCAGTGCTGGATTTGCGATAGCTCTTAAAAGCCTTGGTGGCCGGATCCAACCGCGCCAAACCGGTACCTAGCGAACCGACCCAGATACCGCCTTCGCGGTCCTCCGCCAGCGCTCTCACCGTGGAGTGTTTGGCCTCTTGACCCGCCTGCGTGGTACTCGGGGCATTGCCCAACACCTGGACCGAGTCGATCACAGGGTCGTAGACCGCCAAGCCGCGAGTTTC
>JAIXVK010000497.1 GCA_027483085.1 Comamonadaceae bacterium
ATGCGGGATATCTCAATCAGTGAGGTGTTGTTGATATCGCTGGCTTTGACAGAGGTGTTGTACACAATCTCCAGAGCAAAAGTCCGGCTGAAGCTGAAGTCTCCTCCGCTTGCCGCGGGCAACCACAGCGTGGCGTCATAAGCCTTGAACCCGAAGAACTTCAAGGGGCCGCTGCCCTTGGGCAGCCAGTTCGCACCATAGGCGCTTAGCGCGGCTGGGGCGCGGCTGGCAGGGGGCTGCTCTTGCGCCCAGCCGGGAACGCTGAGCGCCCCCAGTACAGCAGCCATTACCAGCGGTCGTCGTCGCACTGCAGTAGTGTTGACGGTGGTGGGGGCCATGGGGTTCAGTGCGTCAGACATGCCCCGATTTTGGCTGAAACGCGCAAGAAAGCAACCCACTCGGATAAAAAAAGACTGTGCAGTATTTTATGTGCGCTAACGGGCTATCCGGCTGATGCCGATGCTTCTCGCCAAACCCCGGGTTGCAGGTTGTCCAAATGGTGGGGGCCAATGGCTGCACGTATCAGCCTTAGGGTCGGGTAGCCCACCGCGGCCGTCATACGCCGCACCTGGCGGTTGCGCCCCTCGCGGATCACCAATTCCACCCAACTGGTCGGGATGGATTGGCGAAAGCGCACCGGTGGGTTGCGCTCCCACAAGCCTTCGGGCGCCTGAATGCGCTGCGCGCGCGCCGGCAGGGTGATGCCGTCTTTGAGCATCACGCCTTGGCGTAGCGCTGCCAAGGCGGCCTCGTCAGGTTCACCCTCCACTTGCACCCAATAGGTCTTTTCCATCTTGAAGCGCGGGTCGCTGATGCGCGCCTGCAGCTTGCCGTCGTTGGTGAGTAGCAGCAGGCCTTCGCTGTCGGCGTCTAGCCGTCCTGCGACATAGACGCCGGGCAAATCAATAAAGTCTTTGAGCCCGCGCCAGCGGCCCTCAGGCGTGAACTGGCTGAGCACGCCGTAGGGTTTGTTAAAGCAAATCAGGCTGGAGGGGGGCAGCATGGCTTACTCCGCTTCAGCCCAGAGCCGTTGGCCCGTGGCCTCCAAGTGGGTCAGGTAAATGCGCACCTCAAACTCCAGCTGATGGTAGGCGGGCTCCATGTGGGTACAGAGCTTGTAGAAGGCCTTGTCATGCTCTCGCTCGCGCAGGTGGGCCAGCTCGTGCACCACGATCATCTTGAGGAAGGGCTCCGGCGTGTCTTTGAACAGGCTGGCCACCCGGATCTCGCGTTTGCTTTTGAGCTTGCTGCCCTGTACCCGTGAGACAGCGGTGTGCGTGCCTAGCGCGTTCTTGACGACATGGAGCTTGCTGTCGAACGCCACTTTGGAGAGCGGTTCCGTGCTGCGCAGGTAGTCGGCCTTGAGGTCTTGCACATAGTCGTACAGCACCTTGTCGGTCCGCACGCCGTGCGCCTGCGGGTGGCGCTGGGTCAGCCAGCTTCCCACCCGGCCCTCGTCGAGCATGCGCTGTACTTGGGCCAAGGTGTCCGCAGGGTAGCCATTCAGGTAGCGCAGCGCAGGCGTTGCTACCATTTTCATAGCTACTTGCGCAGATTCCGCCTGCGCCAGGGGCCTGTTTGGCTTCAAATCTGAATCAGACTTCGCGGCGGAGCGCGGGGAACAAAATCACGTCGCGGATGCTGGCGCTGTCTGTCAACAACATCATCAAGCGGTCGATACCGATACCGCAGCCACCAGTGGGGGGCATGCCGTATTCCAGGGCGCGCACAAAGTCGTGGTCGAAGTGCATGGCCTCGTCGTCGCCGCTGTCTTTGGCGGCTACCTGGGCGTGGAAGCGGGCGGCCTGGTCTTCGGCGTCGTTCAGCTCGCTGAAACCGTTGCCGAACTCGCGGCCGGTGATGTAGAGCTCAAAACGCTCGGTCACTTCAGGGCGGTCATCATTGGCGCGCGCCAAGGGCGAGATTTCGGTGGGGTGCTCCATGATGAAGGTGGGGTTCCACAGCTTCTCTTCCACCGTCTCTTCAAAGTACAGCACCTGCAGGCTGGCCAGGCTGCGGCCTTCCAGGCGATTTTTGGCTTCGGTCAAGCCCAGCTTCTTTACCGCGTTGGTCAGCCAGGTGGCATCAAACACGTTGTCGCCAGCGTCGGTGTACTTCTGGATGGCTTCAACGATGGTCAGGCGCTCAAACGGCTGCTCCAGGTCCACCGGCTTGCCAGCGTAGCTGAGTTGCAAGCCACCGGTGGCCTTCTGGGCGGCGTCGCGGATCAGCTTCTCGGTGTAGTCCATCAGGTCCTGGTAGTTCCAGTAGGCCGCGTAGAACTCCATCATGGTGAACTCGGGGTTGTGGCGCACCGAGATGCCTTCGTTGCGGTAGCTGCGGTTGATTTCGAACACACGGTCAAAGCCGCCCACGATCAGGCGCTTGAGGTACAGCTCAGGCGCAATGCGCAAGAACATTTCCTGATCCAGCGCATTGTGGTGGGTCTTGAACGGCTTGGCGTTGGCACCACCGGGAATCGGGTGCAACATGGGTGTTTCCACTTCCAGGAAGTTGTGGCCCACCATGAACTCGCGCAAAGCACTAACGGCCTTGCTGCGTGCCACAAAGCGCTTGCGCGAGTCCACATCGGTCATCAGGTCCACATAGCGCTGGCGGTACTTGGTTTCCTGGTCGGCCATGCCGTGGAACTTGTCGGGCATGGGCCGCAGGCTCTTGGTGAGCAGGCGGATGCTGGTGGCATGGATGGACAGCTCACCGGTCTTGGTTTTGAACAGCGTGCCTTCGGCCGCCACGATGTCGCCCAAATCCCAGTGCTTGAAGGCGGCGTACAGGTCCACACCCACGTCTTCACCGCGCACATACAGCTGGATGCGGCCACCGCTGGGGCCAAAAGACGAGTCTTGCAGTGTGCAGAAGCTGGCCTTGCCCATGACGCGCTTGAGCATCATGCGGCCGGCGACCTTGGCAGTGGCGCCCAAGGCGACCAACTCTTCTGCGGTCTTGTCGTTGTGGGCCGCGAACAAGGCTTCTGCTTTGTCTTCGGGTTGGAAGTCGTTGGGGAAGGCAACGCCTTGACCAGCGGCCTGCTGCTCGCGCAGTGCCTTGAGCTTTTCACGGCGCTCTTGGATCAACTGGTTTTCGTCTTGCGGTGCGGGAGCGGCTTGGTTTTGGTCAGACATGGAGTGACTTGTGGGTTCGGTAGGAGAAATCGGCAAACCTCAAGGGGTTTTGGCCGTAACCCTCCATTGTAAGAGGGCAGGCTGCCGCTATGATGCGCTCGCACTTTACTTGGATCGCCCATGCTCTACAAAATCGTTGTTCTCTTGTTGGAAGTGGTGACCGGCTTGTTGACCACCACCTGTTTGTTGCGCCTGTACATGCAGCAACAGCGCATACCTTTGTCTGCCCGCTCGGGGAACCCGCTGGGGCGTTTTGTGTTCGCCTTGACGGATTGGATCGTGCTGCCCCTACGCCGCGTCGTACCGGCATTGGGCCCGTGGGACATGGCCAGTTTGGTTGCCGCATTTTTGATCCAGCTGGCGCATTTCGGGGTGCTCTGGGCCCTCAATGGGTTTGGCGTGACTCCGCTGTCGATCGTGGTGCTGGCCTTGCTGGGCCTGGTGCGCCTGAGCTTGTCGGGTCTGACCGCGTTGGTATTGGTCTACGCCGTGTTGAGTTGGGTGCAGGCGCAGTCGTTTTTCTCGGAGCTCATCGGTCGGCTGGTAACGCCGGTGCTGGCACCCATCCGCAAAGTGGTGCCTCTGGTGGGTGGGGTAGATTTGTCGCCCCTGGTGCTATTGGTCTTGCTACAGATTTTGACGATTGTGCTGGGTGACCTGCAATACACCATGCTCTCAGCAGTAGCCGGATAAAAAAAGAGGCCCGCTGGGCCTCTTTTTTTGGGTGGAGC
>JAIXVK010000265.1 GCA_027483085.1 Comamonadaceae bacterium
CAGGGCGTGGTGCTGATTGAGGCGGTGATGGGCGACATCGCCCGTGCGCTCAAGCTGGACCCGCTGGATGTGCGCATGCGCAACCTGTACAGCGATGAGGCCATTGCAGGCACCGACCAGAGGCGCGACACCACCCACTACCAGATGAAGGTGGAGGACAACATCCTCCAGCCGCTGCTATCAAAATTGGAGCTGTCCACGCAGTATCGACGGAGGGTAGAGGCCATTTCCGCATGGAATCTGGACAGCCCGGTGCTCAAGCGCGGCATCGCCATCACGCCGGTCAAATTCGGCATCAGCTTCACGGCCACGCTGTTTAACCAAGCTGGCGCGCTGGTGCATGTGTACACCGACGGCAGCGTGCAGGTGAACCATGGCGGCGCCGAGATGGGTCAGGGCCTGAACACCAAGGTCGCCCAGATCGTGGCAGACGAATTGGGCATTCCTTTCACCCGGGTGCTCAGCACCGCCAGCGACACCAGCAAAGTGCCCAACGCCTCAGCCACCGCGGCCAGTGCGGGTACCGACCTCAACGGCCGCGCGGCCCAGTTTGCCGCCCGCAATGTGCGCGACAACCTGGCCGCCTTTGTGGCCGGGCTCGATGGCTGCGGCGCGGGCGCCGTGCGCTTCAAGCATGGAGAAGTGTTTTCGCCCACCACCACCCGCAGCTTCGACGACGTGGTGAAAATGGCCTATGCCAACCGCATCCAGCTCTGGAGCGACGGCTTTTACCGCACGCCCAAGATCCACTACGACAAGACGACGCTGACCGGCCGGCCCTTCTACTATTTCGCATATGGTGCAGCGTGCACCGAAGTGGTGATCGACACCCTGACCGGCGAGAGCAAGGTGCTCAAAGTGGACATCCTCCACGACGTGGGTCGCAGCATCAACCCCGCTATCGACGTGGGGCAAATTGAAGGCGCCTTTGTGCAGGGCATGGGCTGGCTCACCACCGAGCAGCTGGTCTGGAACGACAAGGGCTACCTGGCCACCCACGCGCCCAGCACCTACAAAATTCCCACCGCGGCGGATGTGCCCGAGCACTTTAAGGTGGACCTTTGGCATGAACCCAACCGCGAAGACAACGTGTTCGGCAGCAAAGCGGTGGGCGAGCCGCCTTTCATGCTGGGCATCAGCGTGTTTGAAGCCTTGCGCGATGCGGTAGCCCAAGCCAAAGGCCCGGGTGCCACCGTGCAACTCACGGCGCCGGCCACGGCTGAAAATGTGTTGAAGGCGCTCAAGGACTGAGCACGAAGGTTTGGGGCCTGCTCATCACCCGCCGTAGCGGGCCCAGACCAGCCACGCAGCGAACGGCAAGTGGGCGACCAAGAATGCCGGCCAGCGGACCCCGCCCTCGCTCAATGCCCGGGCTCCGCCCCACATGGCGATGCCCATGCCGACCGGCAATAACCAGAGTTGCCAACCCGCACTGCCCGGGGAAGACCATGCCACGGTGACCACGAACACCACCGTGGCAACAGGCCAGATACCCAACGTCAAAAGGAAAATCCAGAGCTTGAGCAAGTTGCGCATAAGTGCATCGGTAGAAAAGACCGCTGCAATGTAGCAACTATTCGCAGTCGCGCCTGCCATCAAGGGCTGCGAAATGTAAGCGGCGATTACACCCCGGCAAGCGAACGCAAACCGCTGGGATCCACCAGATTCACCGTGCGGCCCGAGCCGCTGATGAGGCTGCGTTCCCGCAGGTGGCGCAGCACGCGGGAGAGCGTCTCGGGTGCAATGCCCAGCTGGGCCGCGATCAGGCGTTTGCGCTGTTGCAGCTGCACGGCGCAACCGCCCTTGTCATTCGATTCCGCATGTTGCAGCAGCCATTCGGCGCAACGCGCCTCGGCGCCCTTGGCCAGGCGACTCACCGCCAGTTCGGTTTGTTCGCGGTGCGCCTGGGCCAGGCCGGTCAGCATGGTGGTGCTGAGTTGGCGGTTGGCGGCCAAGGCCGCCTGGAATTCAGCCATCGGCATCTTGCGCAACACCACCTCTGTCTGGGCAACTACGTCCACAACGGCGGGCAGCGATAGCACCGCAGCTGTCGGGTTGAGCCAACAGGGGCCCTGCATCTGACCGAGCTGATGCTCCAGCAGCTCGTCGCGGCTACCCGGCTCACCGCTGATTCCCGTGAGCACCAGACCACTTTCCAGATACCAAGCCGCCACCGTCGGGTCACCGCGACTTAACAGGACGGTGCCCGCCGCACAGCGTTCAAGGCGTGCACTGGCCAGAAACGAAGAGGGAGGAGTAGTTGAGGGTGACAGCATGGCACCACTATGCCCGCCGACGCCGGGCTGCGCTTTGAGACAGATCAAGGGTTTGGCGCACGCCGCCTCGCAAAAAAACCGCAACTTTGTGAAAAACCGCACTCTGCGGCCCTAAAAAAACTAGAAACAATCTGTAACGACACGTAAGATTGCGCGCGTCACACATCTAGGGGTTTACGACTACAGATTCGCTCAAGCGGTCTGTGCGTTACCCCAGCCTGATGGCCTACGTTTTCGATAAGGCCACACTAAAAAATGAAAAAGCTCTTCTTCCGCTTGCTGGCTGCTTTCGCCTGTGCGGCTCAAGCCAGCGCTGCCAGTCCTTCCGTGGCTCTTTATTACGGTGCCTCGCCACCGTGGGAACTCCTGCGCGCGTTTGACCGGGTGGTGGTGGATCCCGGCCATGTGCCGGAGCCTCGCTCCATAAAAAATGGTCCGCCCGAATTGGCAGCTTATGTGGCGGTGGGCGAAGTACAGCCCAGCCGACCCTATGCAGCCGCCATTCCTGCGGCCTGGATCAAAGGTGAAAACAAAGACTGGGGCAGCCGGCTGATTGACCAAGCCCAGCCCGGGTGGCCTGTTTTTTTTGCAGAACGCGTGATCCAGCCTTTGTGGGCCGCCGGCTACCGGAGTTTCTTTTTCGATACGCTGGACTCTTACCACCTGTTTTCCAAAACGCCCGAAAGCCGATCGGCACAAGAAGCGGGCATGGTTGAACTGGTGCGCGAGGTCAAACGACGGTATCCCCAGGCCAAGCTGATTTTCAACCGCGGCTTTGAAATCCTCGGCAAGACCCATTCACTCGTGGACATGGTGGCGGCAGAGTCCCTGTTTCAAGGGTTTGATGCCGGAAAAAACCGCTTCCGGCCGGTGCCCGGGGCAGACCGCGAATGGTTAATGGGGCAACTCTCGACCGTCAAAAACACCTACGGCTTGCCGGTTCTCGCGATTGACTACGTGCCGGCCAACGACAGGGCATTGGCCCGCACCACCGCGGAGCAGATCCGGGCTCTCGGCTTTACCCCTTGGGTGACTACGCCCGACCTCACCAGCATAGGGGTTGGCAGCGTCGAGGCCATGCCGCGCAAGGTCCTGGTCGTGCACAGCACACCGGTGAATGAGGCTTCGCTGCGCTACCTCGATCCGGTGCGCCTGCTCTCGCTGCCACTGAACTATCTGGGCTATGTGCCGGAGTTTGTCGACGCCAGCCAGCTACCCGACCACCCTTTGAAAGGGCGTTATGCGGGCATTGTGATTTGGCAAACGGTTCCGGCCACCACCGCAGAGCAGCAGCGCTTGTCGGGCTGGCTGCCCAAACAAGTACAAGACACGGTACCCGTCGCATGGCTCAACATGCCGGGCACCTTGCTCGACAGCAATTTGCGCAGCACTTTGGGTATCACCCTCACACCCACCTCCGGTGCCATTGCCCCGATCACCGTGGTGCAACAAAGCGGGATCATGGGGTTTGAGCGGGCGCCAACACCTGCGCTCGACAGCTTTGCGGGGATGACCGTCGAGGGCGCACAGCCTCTGCTGGTGCTAACCCAGGCCGATCGCACCCAGCAAGCAGCGGCCATCACCCCATGGGGTGGATTTGTGAGCTCGCCGTTTGTGACCTCGGTTCTGCCCGGCGAGCTGGGCAGCCGCTGGGTGGTGAACCCGTTTGACTTCTTGAGCCAGGCGCTGCGCCTGCCAGAGATGCCCATCCCGGACACCACCACCGAATCCGGCAAACGCATGCTCATGATCCACATGGACGGCGATGGCTTTATCAGCCGCTCCGAGACGCCCGGCAACCCCATCGCCGGTGAAATGGTCCGCGACCGTGTAGTGCGCAAATACGCGCTGCCGATGACCATCTCGGTCATCGAAGCTGAAATTGCACCGGACGGCCTGTACCCCGGTCTCTCGCCGCTTGCCGAAAAAGTGGCCAAAGAGATCTTTGCAGCCCCCCATGTGGCCATCGCATCCCACAGCTACTCCCACCCCTTCTTTTGGTACAAGGCCAGCGCGGGTGAAGGCTCGGACAGCTACAACCTGCGCATCCCCGGTTACCGCTTCGATGTGAAACGCGAGGTCGATGGGTCCATCGCCTACATTGAGCGCCGCTTGGCACCGCGCGGGAAAAAGGTGGAAGTATTCCTCTGGACCGGCGACTGCATCCCGACCAGCGAAGCACTGCGCGCGGTAGCGGCCGCGGGCATTGTCAACATGAATGGCGGCGACACCGTGGCCACACGCTCGAACCCGAGCCTCACTTACGTAGAGGGTCTGGGCCTGCAGCGGGCCGGTGGTTTTCAGGTTTTTGCACCCAACCAGAACGAAAACGTTTACACCAACAACTGGCTGGGTCCGTATTACGAGTTTGAGCGGGTGATTGAAACCTTCCAACTCACCGAGTCCCCGCGCAGACTCAAGCCCATCAATATTTACTTTCACACTTATCTGGCGACCAAGCGTGCCGGCGTGCAAACCCTGGACAAAATTTTCCAGTACGCGCTGAGCCAGCCCGTCACGCCGGTGCACATTGCCGACTATGCGCGCAAGGTGAAGGATTTTCAGGATTTGTCGATCGCCAGAACCCCTCAAGGATGGCAAATCCGGGGGGCGAGTGCATTGCGCAGCCTCAGGCTCCCCGCCGCGGTGCCACTGCCGGACCTCGAGTCCAGCCGGGGAATTGCCGGCTACACCGTGGATAGTGGCGACCGGTATGTCCACTTGCATACAGATTCGGTGTCCTGGGTAGCGTCGCCTGGCGCACCAACCAACCGGCCGCTGTTGGTGTCTGCCAATGCCCGGGTGACCGACGTGCAACACGCCTCCGGTGGCGTGCGCTGGAGTTTGAGCGGCCATATGCCCCTGCAATTCACCCTGAAGAATGTTCAGGAC
>JAIXVK010000541.1 GCA_027483085.1 Comamonadaceae bacterium
GGCATTCTGATTGAAACCGCGAGCGCTGGCACGCAACGCTACGCCGTCATTGGTGTGGGGATCAACATCACGCCGCGCCAAGGGGATGGTTTGCGCACCCCGCCTGCGGCCTTGCAAGAATTGCTGCCGGAGGTGAACGCGCCTGAGGTCCTGCACCGGGTGATCGCGCCTTTGGTGCAAGCGGTGCTGACGTTTGCGACTGAGGGTTTTGCACCCTTGCGCAGTGCCTACCAGGCGCGTGATCTGTTGGCGGGTCAGGCGGTGGTGTGTACCGATGGCACACAAGGTACCGCACTGGGTGTTGACGCCAGCGGGGTGCTGCTGGTCGACACCGGGGCGGGAACTGTCAGAATCAACAGCGCGGAAGTGAGCGTGCGTCCGGTATCTGCACCCCCCCTCAACCCCTCCTGACTTCTATGTTGCGACTGATTGTCCTGCTACTCCTTTTGGCAAACGGCTTGTACTTTGCGTGGAGTCACCGTTATTTGCAGATGTACGGCTTTGCCCCGCACACCAGCAGCGAGCCGCAACGGGTGCAGCAGCAGATCAAGCCGGATGCGGTGCAGCTGTTGACCGCTGCAGAGCTGAAAAAGGTGGAAGCCCAGATGCTGGCCGATGCGGGCCCTAAGGAGTGTCTGCAAGCCGGCCCCTTCAGTGACGAGGAAGCCGCGGCCCTGCGCCGGGTGCTGAATGAAGCGCTGCCCGCGGGCGGCTGGCAGGTGGACCCTGTCAAAGTGAGTGCGCGTTGGGTGGTTTACGTGGGCAAGCTGGCCAAAGGCGAGACGCTGGCCAAAAAGACCGCCGATCTCGCGGCTTTGGGCATCAAGGCGATACCGGTGGCGAACCCGGATCTACAACCCGGTTTGGTTCTGGCAGGCTTTGAAACGGAGGCGGCCGCCAAGGCGGAGCTCGCCCGTTTGGCGCCCAGAGGCATCCGTGGCATCAAAGTGCTGCAAGAGCGCTTGGCGGCCACTGTGCAGCAGTTGCGTGTGCCGGCTGCCACCGAGGCCATCAAACTCCGGCTTCAGGATGTGAAGGCCGCTTTGCAAGGGCACGGGCTCAAGAGCTGCAGTTAAGCGCTCTCGGAGTGCGGGTTGACCGCGGAGGGCGAAAACCGCAAGGTGAACGTGGTGCCCGGCGGCGAGTAACCGGGCCTGCTGTCTTCCACCGCAATCTCTGCGTGGTGCTGGCGCGCAATTTCCTGAACGATGGGCAAACCTAGTCCGGAGCCATCGGCTTCGTTGCCGAGTGCCCGGTAGAACGGTTGAAAAACCAGTTCCCGCTCGGCCGCCGGGATGCCGGGGCCGTTGTCTTCCACCTGCAGTACCAAGGCGCCGCTGAATGGATCCAGCAAGACCCGGGCTGTGATCACGCCAGCACGGTCTGCTGTGGACGGCGTGTAGTTGATGGCGTTGTCGACCAGATTGCGCACCATTTCTTTGAGGAGGGTGACGTTGCCCGGAATCGCGACGCCGGGTGTCCCGGGTTCCACGCCTTCGTAGCCCAGATCAATGGACTTTTCCAAGGCCTTGGGCACACAGTCCCGCACCACTTCCATGGTGAGTTTTGCCAGATCGCAGGGCTGGTGTGCCAGCACGGTGCCGCTGCTTTCGGCGCGTGCAAGGGCCAGCAGTTGATTGACGGTGTGGGTCGCGCGGATGCTGGATCGGCCGATCTGGCGCAGTGACTGTTTCAAATCGTCTGCGCTCGCGCCTTGCCGCTGCGCAAGATCGGCTTGCATGCGCAAACCTGCCAGCGGGGTTTTGAGCTGGTGCGCTGCGTCGGCCAGGAAGCGCTTCTGGGTCGAGATCGAGTCTTTGAGTCGCATCAGCAGGTCGTTGACCGACGACACCAGCGGCACGACCTCCAGGGGCACTGCTTCTACATCCAGCGGGCTCAAATCGTCCGGGCTGCGGGCCCGGATGCGCTCTTCCAGGCGGTTCAGGGGCTTGATTGCTTGCACCAGCGCCAACCAGACCAGCAGCACCGCCAGAGGCAGGATGACAAACTGGGGCAGCATCACCCCTTTGACAATTTCGGTCGCGAGGACCGAGCGCTTGTCCATAGTTTCTGCGACTTGAACCAGCGCAGGCCGGCCGCCGGGGATGTCTGTGCGCACCCACATGGAGGCGACTCGCAAGTCAACCCCTTTGTAGTCCAGCTCCCGCATCCGGACTTCGCCCTGCGGTACCCGGTCGTCGTCGGGCGGCGCCGGCAAGTCTTTTTCGCCGCTGAGGTACTCACCCTGGCTGCCGAGGACTTGGTAGTAGACGGTGTCCGCATCGTCTGCCCTGAGTAGCTCGCGGGCAGGCAGAGGAAGCACAAACTGCACCCGGTCTTTGCTGACCGTAATCAGTTGGGCCAGGGCTCCGGCGTTGTACTCGAGGGCGCGGTCAAACGGCTTGCCGGCAATGCCCTGCGCTACGAGCCAGGTCAGTACCAGACTCACGGGCCACAGCAGCAACAGCGGGGTCAGCATCCAGTCGAGGATTTCCCCGAACAGGCTGCGTTGCTCCCGCTGGAATATTTTCATCCCGGTATTTTTTCCAAGCAGTAGCCCAGCCCGCGTACGGTGGCGATGCGGATGGGGCCCTTTTCGATCTTCTTGCGCAGGCGGTGGATATAGACCTCGATGGCGTTGTTGCTCACCTCTTCTCCCCACTCGCACAGGCGCTCTACCAGCTGGTCTTTGCTGACCAGGCGGCCCGCGCGCTGCAGCAGCACTTCCAAGAGGCCGAGTTCGCGGGCAGAGAGCTCGACCATCTTGCCGTCGATGGTGGCGACCCGGCCGGCCTGGTCGTAGGTGAGGGGGCCGTGTTTGATGCTGCTGCTCGTCGCACCCATGCCGCGGCGGACCAGGGCGCGCACCCGGGCTTCCAGCTCTTGCAGGCTGAAGGGTTTGGCCATGTAGTCGTCTGCACCGTAATCCAGGCCTTTGACCCGCTCGTCCACGCTGTCCGCAGCAGTAAGGATCAGCACGGGCAATGAGGACCCCCGGCCCCGCAGTTTCTTGAGGACTTCCAGGCCGTGCATCTTCGGTAGGCCCAAATCCAGAATCAACAAGTCGAATTCGGTATTGGTCATGAGCGCGGCGTCGGCTTCAGTGCCGCTGGCCACATGGTCTACCGCTGCACCCGCGCCGCGCAGTGCGCGTAGCAGGCCATCGGCCAGAACTTGATCGTCTTCAGCTATCAGTATGCGCATGCGTGTCTCCTGGCAGGGTGCGGCACTGTGTCCGCTTGACGCCATTCTAGGCGTGCAGCTGCTGTGCAAGGCGTCAGCTTGCGGCAGGCTCAATGGCCGCAGTAGGCCTCCAGGCCCAGATGGATCACGGTGGCGACCTCGGGGCCGACTGCTTGTTGCAGCTCATCCTGGGCTTGGGCCACGGCATCTTGATACGCCTGCAGCCATGCCAGCCCGGTGGCGGTGAAGCGGATGTGTTTGGCACGGGCATCGCTCGTGTCGTCGGTGCGTTCCACCATGCCCCAGGCCTCGCATTGGTTTACCAGGGTGGTCATGGCCTGTTTGGTCATGCCGGCGCGGGTGGCAAGGTCGGTGAGGCGGCTGCCCTGGAGTTCGAGGTGCCGGGTGATGTGAATATGGGCTGCCCCAACCTGCCCGCGGGCAGCGAGGTTGGCCAAACCCAAGGGTGCTGCGGTGTGACGAGCCATGAGCTCGAGGACTCTGGCATCAAAGCGCTCCAGCGCCAGCCGCAACCAATGACCGACGTGGTTGCTGCGCCAGGTATCGAGAGAGGCGGGAATCGACATGGGGTAAATGGTAATGCAAACTGACTAAATATCGGCTTGTTTGAATTTAACGAGGCGCTTAGACTACTGTTCAAGCATCCAGCCTGTTGTTAATGACAGATGGATAAACAGTCACCCCACCCTTGATTTTTCAGGAGATTCCCATGGACGCAGTGAAGAACCCCGCCGCCAACGCAGAAAAGGCCAAAGCCCTCCAAGTCGCGCTTGCGCAGATTGAAAAGCAATTCGGCAAGGGCACCATCATGCGCTTGGGCGAGGGCGAGGTGATTGAAGACATCCAGGTCGTGTCCACCGGCTCTTTGGGGCTGGACATTGCCTTGGGCGTGGGCGGCCTGCCGCGTGGCCGTGTGGTGGAAATCTATGGCCCGGAGTCATCCGGTAAAACCACCTTGACGCTGCAAGTGGTGGCCGAAATGCAAAAGCAAGGCGGCCAGTGCGCCTTTGTGGATGCCGAGCACGCGTTGGACATCCAATACGCCCAGAAGCTGGGTGTGAACCTGCAAGACCTGCTGATCAGCCAGCCCGACACCGGTGAGCAGGCTCTTGAAATTGTGGACAGCCTGGTGCGCTCCGGTGCGGTGGACCTGATCATCGTGGACTCGGTGGCAGCCCTGACCCCCAAGGCCGAACTCGAAGGTGAAATGGGCGACAGCCTGCCCGGCCTGCAAGCCCGCCTGATGAGCCAAGCGCTGCGCAAGCTGACCGCCCACATCAAGAAGACCAATTGCATGGTCATCTTCATCAATCAGATCCGCATGAAGATTGGCGTGATGTTCGGCTCGCCCGAAACCACCACCGGCGGCAATGCGCTGAAGTTTTACGCCTCTGTGCGCCTTGACATCCGCCGTACCGGCACGATCAAGAAGGGCGAAGAGGCGATCGGTAACGAAACCAAAGTCAAAGTGGTCAAGAACAAGGTCAGCCCCCCGTTCAAGACGGCGGAGTTCGACATCCTGTTCGGGGAAGGCATTAGCCGACACGGCGAAATCATTGACATGGGCGTGACCGCCGGCATTCTGGAAAAGTCCGGTGCCTGGTATGCCTACCAAGGTGAAAAAATCGGTCAAGGCCGGGACAACGCCCGCGAGTTTTTGCGTGAGAACCCTGACTTGTCGGTGGAAATCGAGAACAAAGTGCGCTTGTCCTTGGGTATCCCTTTGCTGCCAGTCGCAGAGCCTGAGGCCAAGCCCAAAGGCAAAAAGGCAGACAAAGCGGACAAGCCGGAATAAGTGTCAAATCGGCTGCTAGCGCTCGTTAAATATGCGCTAGCAGCTATTCATTTAGTAGCAAAATAAGAAGAAGTCAGGCTGTGGCAGTTCAAGCACTCTCACTCACCGGCAGGGCCTTGCGGCTGCTCAGTACCCGGGAGCACTCACGCGCAGAGCTGGAGCGCAAGCTCCAGCGCTACGAGGAGGAGCCCGGTGCCTTGGCCCGGGTGCTGGATGCACTCACTGCCAAAGATTTCATCAATGAAGACCGTGTGATCGGCTCGGTGGTCTACCGGCGGGCGGGCAAGATGGGGGCATCCCGCATCAAGCAGGAGCTTCAATCGAAAGGGCTCGCGCCCGACGCGGTGGCCGAGGCGGTGGCTGCCTTGCGCAGCACCGAGCTGGAGCGCGCCCGCGAGGTCTGGCGCAAAAAGTTTGGCACTCAACCGCAAGATGCGGCTGAGCGGGCCAAGCAGATGCGCTTTCTGGCCAGCCGGGGCTTTGGCGGCGACACCATCCACCGCGTGGTGTCCGGTGGCGGGGACGACGAGGGTCTGTAAGCCTTACAAGCCCAGCATCAGCTGCAGGTTTTGCACCGCAGCGCCGCTGGCACCCTTGCCCAGGTTGTCCAACCGGGCTACCAGCACCGCATGGGCAAAGCCATCGGCCGCAGCGTCGTTGGCAAAGACCCGGAGTTCGAGCTTGTTGGTGTCTGCGAGGGCCACGGCATCCAACTTCAAATCCGCGGTGGCCGGCTCCACGCTCACCCATTGACTGCCGGCGTAATGGCGCGCCAATGCGTCGTGCAAGGCTTGTGCGGTTGGCTTGCCGGGCAATGTGTCGAGATGCAGTGGGAGCTGCACCAGCATGCCCTGAATGAAATTTCCGACCGAGGGCACAAACAGGGGCCTGCGGGTCAGGCCGGTGTATTGCATGATTTCAGGAATGTGCTTGTGCTTCAGTCCCAGTGCGTACAGCTCAAAAGGTGCCGCGCTGCCTTGTTCGTAAGCCTCGATCATCGCGCGACCGCCGCCGGAAAAGCCACTGACCGAAGGCAGGCAAACCGGGTGGTCGGCCGGCAACAATCCGGCATCGATCAAGGGGCGCAGTAGTGCGATTGCACCGGTGGCGTAGCAGCCCGGGTTGCTCACGCGGCGAGCTTGAATCACAGCATCGCGCTGGTTTGCGGCAAGTTCCGGAAAGCCGTAGACCCAAGTCGGGTCGACCCGGTGCGCGGTAGAGGCATCGATGATGCGCGGGCCCGGTTGACCTGTCTCGCGCTCCATGGCGTCGATCATGGCAACCGTGTCTTTGGCGGCATCGTCGTGCAGGCACAAAATCACCAGATCTGCCTCGGCAATCAGCGCACGTTTGGCCTGCGGATCTTTGCGCAGCGCGGGGTCGATGCTGATGAGTACGATCTGCGGCATGGTCTGCAAACGTTCGCGGATCTGGAGGCCGGTAGTGCCGGCTTCGCCGTCGATAAAGATTTTTTTCATGGTGTAAGCAAGGGGCAAATAATGTGCTTCAAACTGCGCGCTGCATGGAGCATGACC
The DNA here is from genome assembly GCA_027483085.1 of Comamonadaceae bacterium. Classification (GTDB taxonomy): domain Bacteria; phylum Pseudomonadota; class Gammaproteobacteria; order Burkholderiales; family Burkholderiaceae_C; genus Allorhodoferax. The sequence continues at coordinate 6,535 of JAIXVK010000541.1, forward strand.
GACCCGGAATGCACCAGCTGTAAGCCTCGCACCAGTATTGTGCGTCGCAGCATGATACATTCGCGGGTTGATGTGTCCAGTGCCGCGTGGTGATTACATCCTCGTTACCACACGGTGAACATAGTCCTGTCCCAAAGAGAGACGTCATGAAGATTCACGAGTACCAAGGCAAGGAAATCTTGCGTCAATTCGGTGTGCCCGTTCCCCGCGGCATTCCGGCTTTCACAGTGCAAGAAGCGGTGGAAGCCGCTCAAAAACTCGGTGGCCCAGTTTGGGTTGTCAAGGCACAAATCCATGCAGGTGGTCGCGGCAAGGGCGGCGGCGTGAAGGTTGCCAAGTCGATTGACGATGTCAAACGCCTCGCCACCGAAATCCTGGGCATGCAGCTCAAGACACACCAGACCGGCCCAGAAGGCCAAAAGGTCCGCCGCTTGTACATCGAAGACGGCGCTGACATCAAGAACGAACTCTATGTGTCGCTGGTCACAGACCGCGCTACACAAAAAATCGCCCTGATCGCATCCAGCGAAGGCGGCATGGACATCGAGGAAGTGGCCCACTCCACCCCCGAGAAAATCATCACCGAGATGATTGACCCCCTGACCGGCATTACCACCGAGCAGAGCAAGAAGGTGGCTGCAGCCATCGGCTTGACTGGTGCTTCCGTGGACCAGGCCGTGGACATTTTCGCCAAGCTCTACAAGTGCTACATGGACACCGATGCGTCCCTGGTGGAAATCAACCCCCTGAACTGCGACAGCAAGGGCAATGTGATGGCCCTAGACGCGAAGTTCAACTTCGATCCGAACGCCCTGTTCCGTCACCCTGAAATCGTGGCTTACCGCGATTTGGACGAAGAAGACGCGGCCGAAGTGGAGGCTTCCAAGTTCGATCTCGCCTACATCAGCCTGGATGGCAACATCGGTTGCCTGGTGAACGGCGCTGGTTTGGCCATGGCCACCATGGACACCATCAAGTTGTACGGCGCTGAGCCTGCCAACTTCTTGGACGTGGGTGGTGGTGCAACCCCCGAGAAGGTGACAGAAGCCTTCAAGATCATGTTGAAGAACCCCAAGGTCGAGGCCATCATGGTCAACATCTTCGGCGGCATCATGAAGTGCGACACCATTGCCACCGGCGTGATCACTGCTTGCAAGGCAGTGAACCTGTCTGTGCCTTTGGTGGTGCGTATGAAGGGTACCAACGAAGACCTCGGCAAGAAGATGTTGGCCGAGTCCGGTCTGCCCATCATCAGCGCCGACAGCATGGCCGAAGCGGCCGAAAAAGTTGTTGCAGCCGTCAAAGCCCGCTAAGGAATCACCATGTCGATTTTTATCAACAAAGACACCAAAGTCATTACCCAAGGCATTACCGGCAAGACCGGCCAGTTCCACACTGAAAAATGCCAGGAATACGCAAACGGCAAGAACTGCTTCGTAGCGGGTGTGAACCCCAAGAAGGCTGGCGAGTCGATTTTCAACATTCCAATCTACTCCTCCGTCAAGGAAGCTGCCGGTCAAACCGGTGCAACCGTGTCGGTGATCTATGTGCCACCAGCGGGCGCTGCTGCTGCCATCTGGGAAGCTGTAGAAGCCGATCTGGACCTCGCGATTTGCATTACTGAAGGCATTCCGGTCAAGGACATGTTGGAAGTGCGCAACCGCATGAAGGCAAAAGAAGCTGCCGGCGGCAAGAAGACGCTGCTGTTGGGACCCAACTGCCCCGGTTTGATCACCCCCGATGAAATCAAGATCGGCATCATGCCCGGTCACATTCACCGCAAAGGCCGTATCGGCGTGGTGTCCCGTTCCGGTACATTGACTTACGAAGCAGTGGCTCAGCTGACCGAAATCGGTCTGGGTCAGTCTTCTGCTGTCGGTATCGGTGGTGACCCGATCAACGGCCTGAAGCACATCGATGTGATGCAAGCTTTCAACGATGATCCTGATACTGATGCGGTCATCATGATCGGCGAAATCGGTGGACCTGACGAAGCTGAAGCAGCACGTTGGTGCAAGCTGAACATGAAGAAGCCGGTTGTTGGCTTTATTGCTGGTGTGACAGCGCCTCCCGGAAAGCGCATGGGCCACGCGGGTGCCTTGATCTCCGGTGGTGCAGATACTGCAGACGCGAAGCTGGCGGTGATGGAAGAGTGCGGTTTCAAAGTGACCCGTAACCCTTCTGAGATGGCAAAACTGTTGAAGGCCTTGCTGTAACAAGCGCGCCAGACCTGCTGCTATCCACGCGCAGGGAACAGACAGGAGCCCGGTCTAAGGACCGGGCTTTTTTACGTCTATCGGTTTGCGTGTGTTGCCGCGAGAAAGCGCCTCTGGTAAGGTGCGTTGAGCTGTCAGGTGAGTAAATACGAAGCACACAAACAAGTATGCGCAAGGACAATCGGGGAGTCGGTGAGGGTGGCTAGCGCACCCAAAAACAGAGCGTTCTGGCGAACTGATTGGTTTGTCGGATTGCTTGTTTCCGCAGTCGCGACAGTTGCACTGCTGACAACGGGCTTGGCGGCTTCTTTGGAGCGGCGTTTTTACGATATTGCCAGTGCTTCCAATGCGCGTCTGCCCTCTGACCAAATTGCCATCATTGCGATTGACGACCTCAGTGTTTCGAAGCTGGGGCGGTGGCCTTGGCCGCGAAACTACCACGCTGAATTGATAGATCTACTGGCGCAGGCCCAGCCCGCGGCGATTGTTCAAACCATCTTCTTTTTTGAGCCGCAACTGGATGCCGGCTCGGTGCATATCCAAAAGTTAAAAGCGCTGATGGCCGAAGCAGGGGAGATGGCCAATCAAGAGGCTATCGACAAAGCTTTTGCCGAGGCTGAGACTGCCCTCAACACTGACGCTGCGCTCGCGCAGAGCATTCGTGGTGCGGGGAATGTCTTGCTGCCTGTGGTCTTCAAGTGGGGTGTGGCCCGATCTGCACCTGACACATCACTCCCCGATTTTTGGACGAAGGCAGGCGTTTCTGTAGCTGCCTCTGATTTTTTTCCTGCAGAACAGGGCCAGTTTCCGATGGACGAATTGGCACAAGCCGCGGCCGGTGGGGGACACCTGAACCAGATGCTTGATCCTGATGGCGTGGTTCGCACCGAGCCACTCTGGATCAATGCGGGTGGGAAGGCGGTACCTTCACTCGCACTATCCGCCGTTGTCCAGGCATTGGACCTGTCTGCGACCGATGTTCGGTTTGTGCCCGGCAAAGGTCTCCAGCTCGGAAATCTGCACATTGCAACAGACGAGCACGCCTTGATGCTCCCCCAGTTCTATGCGACGCGCAATGGCAAGCCAGCCTTCCCGGTCACTTCGTTTTATAACGTCCTGACCAAGAAAGTGTCCGCTGCCAAGTACCAGGGCAAGATTGTCATTATTGGAGCTACTGCGGCAGGTATTGGCGTTCAGTTTCCCGTTGCGGGGCAGATGGCCTTGTCCCCAGCAGAGACAACGGCGCATGTGACGTCCAGTCTTCTAGAGCAACACGCCACCTCTCAACCGGCGTGGGCTGATTGGGTAGGCGTTATTGCCCTGCTGCTCGTCAGTGCCTATTTAATGGGAGTGCTGGGCACACTTTCAGCGCCTGTCGCTGCAGCGCTGACTGCCCTTGCATTGGTCGGCTTGGTCGGAGGTGAATACCTGTTGCTGGTCAACTCTGCAGTTTGGGTGAAGTTGCTGCTACCTGCGATGGTTTTGGCCATCGGCCACATCGGGTTGACGACCAAGCGCTTCTGGATGGTGGAGTTAGGGAAAACGCAGTCTGATGCAGAGTCCGCTGAGGCCAACCGCATGATGGGCTTGGCTTTGCAGGGCCAAGGTCA
>JAIXVK010000201.1 GCA_027483085.1 Comamonadaceae bacterium
GGGGTTTTTTTTGGGGGGGGCTACCCGTCCAACCAGGGGGTGGGTGCTGGGGGGGGGGGGGGTTGGGGGGTTTGGGGTGCAACTGGGATAGCTAGTTTTAATTTCAATAATCAGAAAAGGGAAACTTATATGCGTTTAGCGGGCCTATTGATCAAAAATTTCAAACGTATTGGCGATCATGAATGCACGATGCGTATAGATGAAATCGTTGTACTTATTGGCCAAAACAATGCCGGCAAGTCAACAGTACTCGATGCATACGAAGTATTCGCTTCCACTGGAAAAGCCTTAGACGAAAGCCATTTCAACAATGGTGACACCTCTAAACCTGTAGAAATTACAGGGGTCTTCGATCAATTGACACCTGAGGACGAGGAAACAATCGGCACGAAGTGGAATCATGAAGATGCCGACTTTGGAAGTTGTATAAAAGTACGTTGGATTTGGAAGAAGCCAAACGAAAAAGGGCAAAAGCAGGCCTATAACCCGGATTCACAGCAATTTGAAGATGGTGGTGTCGGGGGATGGGATTCTTTATTCCAGAGCCGTATCCCTCAGCCGGTGCGTATCAAACCGACTGACCCGATCGAGCAGACACAGACAAAAATAGTCGGGATGCTCAAGGACCATGTAAAAGCGCGACTCAAAGCGGATTCAAGCAGTACCAACGAAGTAGTAGCCCAGATTGAAATACTTGCGCAAAAGCTTTTTGATGAATCGAAAAGTGTTTTTGATGATGTTGCCGCAAAGATCACAAACAACGTTTCTCAAATTTTTCCCGGCACAACTATCGAGTTAGTCCCACGCTCAAAAGATGCGATTGACGAAAAAGTCGTCGGAGCTGACTCGTATTTGAAAATTGGGACAGCAGGTGGAGGAACGACTCCATTGCTACTGCAGGGCACAGGTATTCAACGCGCCTTGCTTTGGTCCGCTCTTTCTGTGATGTCCGACTCAACCGGAACTAAGAAGAAAGCTAATGATCCCGCAGCGGCTAGCCGCATCTTGTTAATCGACGAGCCTGAAGCTTTTCTCCACCCACCAACGATACGCGGCGCAAGAGAAGCACTGTACAACTTTGCACTCAATAATTCCGATTGGCAGGTAATCGCGACCACGCACTCTCCAATATTTATCGACCTCTCCAAGGATCACACAACGATTGTTCGCGTCGATCCAAGCTCATCTGAGCAACGCTTTGTCTCAACTGACAAAGTCTCATTCGACGAGAACGAACGCATGCGACTTCAGATGGTTCGGCGATGCCATCCTGTAGTTAATGAGTTCTTCTTCTACGACAACATCGTTTTGGTCGAAGGGCCGACAGAGCACATCGTCGTAAAACATGTCGCGGAAAAGAATGGGCTGAACATACATGTCATTGACTGTTTGGGTAAGGCCAATATTCCAATATTTGCCAAGATTCTTAACCAATTCAGAGTTCCTTATTTGGTGATACATGACGCTGATACTCCAAAAGTTAAGCGCAAATCAAAAATGATTGACGGTGCAATGTGGACTATGAATCAAAACATACGCGCTGTGGTTGCCCAATCAAACGGGGGAGTGATATTCACGCAATTCCCTCATTTTGAAGGTGAGTTTCTTGGAGAGGACCTTAACGGTGGAAAGGTTGATCGCGTGCTGGAAGTACTTTCTGACTCAACTACTTCTGAGTATCAAGCAGTGTGTGATACCTACATGAAGGCCTTGAATCGAGATTTGTCTGTACTTACTACTGACAACGTATCTTTTGATGCCAAACGCGATACATACGTTGCCAAAAATTCGCTGACCGAAAACCCGCTTTGGTGTTGATAGAGGCGGTGAACTGATGGCAACTAAAGTTGATAAAGATTTGTACTCTGGCTATCTGCTTGCCTTTGAGCCCAGGCGCACAGGAAAAATTTGGTCGAGTCTTTATATTGATCAAGAAGCTTCTGAATCCTTTTCCGCCATGGATTGGGCATTTGAATACCGTGAAATAGCACTGCTAGCGCTGAGTCCCAAGCGACCAGAAATCTCGGCGCTAGTATTAATGGAACGGATGCATGGCACAGGTGGGACCGGCAAGTTAAAGATGCGGATGCATGCGCCAATACTTTTGGACGACCCCATATCTGAAGCTGAATTGGCCCAGGCAATGCCCTTCAAAATCGCTGAGCACACATGCTCTGCAGAGAGGCTGAAGCGTATTCCTGTCCCAGAGTGGTTGCCATTATTGGATTGCATAAAGCAATTGCGCCCAGATATTGCCGAAGATTTGGACTCTTTGATTCGCAGGCAAAAGGAGGTGCGTCGTATCGTCGGCGAAGGAACCCGTCTGCTGCGTTTGATGGAGCAGCGTGATGCGATTGGTCTTACTCTCGACATGGCTAGCTTGGACAGACAAGCCGTTATGCGTGAAGCAAATTATGACAAGGCAGACTCCGCGCTGTCCGCATTAGATTTGTTGGATCACGAATCATTGCACGAGCAAGATGTCATTCGCCAAGATCAGAAAATTTTCGAGTCACTACTAACGACTGACATGCGGTCCGCCCGGTTCAACGGACCAGGCAATCGACAAGTGCGTGTCTACATTTACGACAAAAAGCCACTTGAAACTGTGCTTGGCATTGATTTGCTCATCTATCAGGAAAGTTATAAGTCTTTCCTGCTGCTTCAATACAAAAATATGGAGCAGATTCCTGCAAAGCGCGGCCAGACTTGGTCCTATTTGGTCGATGATCAAATTCACAAGCAAATTACGGCAATGGCGGCAGGGGTGACTGCGATGCAAAGGCAGGCGGATGTTCCGCAAGGTTTAAATGACTGGCGATTGCACAGCGGTCCGTTCTATTTCAAGTTTTGTGAGACTACGCGTCCAAACGCGCGAGAGGACGCATTGGTTCGAGGCATAACACTTGGACTTGATCACTTGACTCACTTTCTAACTTTGCCTGACGCAATAGGCGAACATGGTGGAATGCGAGTCGGCTACGACAACTGCCCGCGGTACCTGAGCAATACACAGTTCGTAGACTTAGCCCGAGATGGTTGGATTGGCTGTGATCAAAAAGGTTACCAGTTGATAACAAAAATGCTGGCTGCGGGCAAAGCAGGTGGAAAGGAGGCAATGTTTGCAGTGATTCAAGGAACAGGAGCGGCCTCTGCAAGCGACCGGCGCAAGCGCAGGAAATGACTTCCATTTCGCCAGTTCACAATCAACATTTGCGCCTGATCCAGCTACCTGCCCAACACACAAAAGTACCCCCTCCCCATGCACGAAATCATCTGCCCCCACTGCAGCAAAGCATTCAAGATCGACGAGGCGGGGTATGCCGACATCCTCAAGCAGGTGCGCGATGGCGCGTTTGAGCAAGCTTTGCACGAGCGCCTCGAATTGGCTGAGCGGGAAAAGCGTGACGCGATTGCCCTGGCCAAGGCCGAGGTAACCAATGCGCTGCAAAAGGCTGCCGCTTCCAAAGACACCGAGATTCAGGCACTGAATGCCCAGCTGGATGCGGGCGAGGTGGCGCGCAAGCTGGCGGTGGCCGAAGCCTTGGGCACGGTAGAAAAGCAGCGCGATGCGCTGGCCAACGAACTGGCCCAAGCGCGTAACGCGCAGCAAGCCGCTGCTGAGTTGGCCGCGGCCAAGCTGGCCCATGCGCTGCAGGCCGAAGCCGCCAAGAAGGACGCCGAGATTCAGGCGCTGCAAGCCAAGCTGGCAGCCAGCGACACCGCGCGCCAGCTGGCCGTGAACGAAGCTGTGAGCGTGGTCGCGCAGGAGCGCGATGCCTTGAAGAATGACCTGAGCCTCATCGCCGTCAAAAACCAGCTGGAAGAAAAAGCCATCAAGGAGCAATTCGCCTTGCAGTTGCGCGACCGCGAAGGCGAGATTGAGCGCCTGCGGGACATGAAGGCGCGGCTATCGACCAAGATGGTGGGCGAGACGCTGGAGCAGCACTGCGAGATTGAGTTCAACCGCATTCGTGCGGCGGCGTTTCAGCGCGCGCATTTTGAAAAAGACAA
>JAIXVK010000057.1 GCA_027483085.1 Comamonadaceae bacterium
ATTTGATGACACCTCTTCTCAACTTTCCCGCAGAGCTACTGCTCAAAGCGCAAGACATTCGCATTCTGTTTCTCGACGTCGACGGCGTATTGACGGACGGTGGCCTGCATTTCACTGCGGAGGGTGAAACCAGCAAGCGCTTTAACACCTTGGATGGCCACGGACTGAAGCTGCTGCAAAAAGCGGGCATCACGGCTGCCGTGGTGACCGGACGAGACTCGCCCGCGCTGCGAATGCGTCTCCAGGCGCTGGGCGTGCACCATGCGCGTTTCGGAACCGAGGACAAACAACCGGCCGCCGAAGAAATTCTGACCGAATTGGGGCTGACTTGGGACCACGCCGCAGCGATGGGCGATGACTGGCCGGATCTGCCCATGATGGAGCGCGCTCGTTTTGCGTGCGCTCCGGTAAACGCCCATCCGGAAGTGAGTGGTCGCGCCCATTACGTGACCCGTGCTGCAGGCGGTCATGGGGCCGTGCGTGAGGTGTGTGACGTACTTTTGGTTGCCAGTGGTCGCTACGCGGGGCTCCTGAAGCCTTACTTGCGGTGAAAGGCATTTTGTACGCCGTGTGGGAGCGGCTGATGCTGTACCTTCCCGTGTTGGTGATGGGAGTGCTGGCTTTGGGCACCTATTGGTTGGTGCGGAGCACGCCTGTATCCGGGCCTCAAGTGCCGGAGCGGGTCCGCGGGCACGAGCCCGACTATTTCATGCATGGTTTCAAGGTGAAAACCTTTGACGCAACAGGCCGCTTGCGATCCGAGGTGACGGGCGATGTAGCCAAACACTACCCGGACACGAAGTGGATGGAAATTGATGCCATCCGCATCCGATCTTTTGACGCTAGTGGTCGCTTGACGACGGCGACGGCCAACAAAGGCTTGGCCAACGAAGATGGCTCAGAGGTACAACTCATGGGCAACGCGGTGGTCGTTCGAGAGGCGGTAACTGCGGCAGGCTCGGCGCCCGCACAGCCCCGCTCTGAATACCGCGGAGAGTTTTTGCATGCCTTTATGGACACTGAGCAAGTAAAGTCCCACAAGCCTGTGGAGCTGCGTCGCGGTCAAGATGTCTTCACCGCAGACAGCCTAGACTTTGACAATGTGCAGCAAACCATGCGTCTGCAAGGTCGGGTGCGTGGCACGTTGATTCCAAGCAAGCGCTGACTCCAACAGCATTCAAAGAATGGTCATATGCCTCCACTGATTTTCATCACAGGCGCCTCCAGCGGCATCGGCCAAGCGCTTGCCAAGCGGTTCTATGACGCGGGCTATTCGCTTGCACTAGCGGCTCGCCGTACGGCGGAGATTCACACATGGGCGCAAGCCGAAAAGCTGGATCTCCAACGTTTTCAGGTTTACAGCGCCGATGTGTCTGATATCGAGAGCATCGTCGCAGCTGGGCAGCAATGTATTCAGGCGCAAGGCCTGCCGGATGTGGTGGTGGCCAACGCGGGCATCAGTATTGGAATGGATACCGGTGTGCGGACCGATCTGGATGTCATGCAGCGCACTTTCGCCACCAACAACCTCGGGTTGGCAGCCACTTTCCACCCTTTTGTGCGGGCTATGGAGCAGAGAGGTTCCGGTCGACTGGTAGGGATTGGCAGCGTGGCTGGTATCCGTGGATTACCCGGGCACGGGGCGTATTGCGCAAGCAAAGCAGCCGTTATTGCCTATTGCGAATCGTTGCGCGGGGAGCTGCGTGCAAGTGGTGTTCAGGTTGTGACGATTTGCCCCGGTTATATAGACACCCCCCTGACCCGACAGAACCGGTACTCCATGCCATTCTTGATGCGGCCGGAGGTTTTTGCAGATAAAGCCTTCGACGCGGTGCAACGCAGTGATCGCTACCGCGTGATTCCATGGCAGATGGGTTGGGTTGCAAAGATGCTGCGTGCCTTGCCTGATGCATGGTTTGACCGTGTTTTGGCGGGACGTCCGCGCAAACGCAGGGCAGACGAAACCTGAATGTAGAGGCCACCATGCAAAAAGGGACCCGAGGGTCCCTTTTTAGTTCTGCAGAAGCAGTTCCTGGCTTAGTAGCTGGAACGGCCGCCGCCGTAGCCGCCGCCACCGGAACGATCACCGCCGCCACCGTAGCCGCCGCCACCGGAACGGCCACCGCCGCCGTAGCCGCCGCCACCGGAACGGTCACCGCCGCCACCAAAGCCGCCGCCACCGGAGCGTCCGCCACCACCGTAGCCGCCACCGCCGCCGCCGAAGCCGCCGGAACGTGGAGGACGTGGCTCCATCGGACGTGCTTCGTTCACCACGAGACCACGGCCACCGAATTGCTGACCGTTCATTGCGTTGATAGCGGTTTGTGCTTCAGCATCGCTGCCCATTTCCACAAAGCCGAAACCCTTGGAGCGACCTGTGTCGCGTTCCATCATGACTTTGGCGCTGGAAACAGAACCGTGTGCTGCAAACGCTTGTTGCAGGTCTTCGTCACGGAAAGAATAAGGCAGGTTGCCCACGTAAAGTTTGTTGCCCATGGAGGGACTCCTCAAAATAACTCAAAACGCGATGGAGTCCTTAACCGCAATCAACAAACCATTGAAGACTTAGAGCAGACGCGAAACTGACACTTCACCGCAAACTTGCACACCGATATTTCGGCAATGCCAGACCATTATGCGTTACTTTGTTGCTGAAACCTAATTTTTCTTGTTTTTTCAGGCTAGCCGGCAGAATCGATATCGTTTTCGCGGTAATGCCGCCATTGCTGCATGCTGTTTCGCAAGGTCAGAAGCTGCTTTTCAAAGCGCGGGCAGGCTTTGCATGCCAGTAAATGGAAGTACAGCGCGACCCGATCGTTAAGGGGCAAAGCACGGTCTTCTCGTGCGACCAAGAGGGCGGCGGCTTCTTTGCAGGTGCGACGTAAGAGTTTCATGGAGCCACTGCTTTCTGGAACCAGTTCATTTCAAGGCACTCCCTCAAGCGCAGACGCGCACGGTGGAGTTGGACGTACAGGTTCGTCGGTGTCAGATTCAACTCCTTACAGATTTCTTCGCTGGAGAGTTCCAGCCACTCCCGCATCAAAAACAAACGCCCTTGGGTGGCGGGCAGTTTGTCCGCGCAGGCTTCCAGCACTTCGAAAAACTGGCGGCTCTGTGTTTGTTGCTCCGGATTGCCCCAGTCGGCCGGCGCCTCTGAAAAGTGGCCATCGGTCTTGAAGCTCAAATAATCCAAAGGGTCGGTGTCTTCATCCTCAGTGGCGCCGGCGCCGGTGATTTCCCGGCCGTGGTGCCGAAGCGCATCGACGACCTTGTGTTTCAAGATTCCCACGAGCCAGGTTTTGAGTTGGCTGCGTTGTTCAAAAGCTTGGGGTTTGGCGAGTGCTGCCACCATGGTTTCAGACACCGCGTCCTCGGCCCATGCATCATTGCGGAGCTGCAGGCGTGCGAATTTGTAGAGGTAGCTCCGGTGGTCGGCGACCTGTTGTTCGTAGCTGGTCATGGGCGTCTCGGTGAGTGGGCGGCCAGTGTACGGGGCGCAATGGAAATTTTTTTGACAGCCCGCGTAAGGAACGCCAAGCTCGCCAGACTAAAACACAACCACCGCCCTGAGGCATGAGGCCACAGATGCCGGCTGGTTGATTTTCTTGCGACCCAACTTGTTTTGTTAAGGAGTTACGACATGAACCAACGCGCTCTGCTCGCCGCCACGGCCGCCACTTTGATGACCATGGCTCTGGCCTCCGCCCCCGCTGCTGCCCAGCAAAAAGAAAAGTGCTACGGCATTGCCAAAGCCGGTCAAAACGACTGTGCCAACGCATCCGGCAGCCATTCCTGCGCGGGCCAAGCCAAAGTCGATATGGACAAGGGCGAGTGGAAATATGTGGCCAAAGGCACTTGCGAAAGCATGAAGGGCAGCGTCAAAGCACCCAAGATGTAATCCGGCGTTTTACGCTGTTTGAAAGCCCGACCACCCATGAAGCGAACCGAGCCAGCACCGCCCTTGCAGCGTGCGCAAGTGCCGGTCGGCATAGGGTGGCGGCATCCTCATTACGCGGAGCTGCTTCAGCGGCAGCCTGCGGTGGACTTTCTTGAAGTCCACTCCGAAAACTTCTTCGCTGCAGGTGGCGCTGCCCTCGCGCTCTTGGAGCAGGGCCGGGCGCTGTACCCCGTGAGTTTGCATGGGGTGGGCTTGTCGCTGGGCTCTGCCGCCGGGCTCGACCCGTGGCATCTGGATCAGCTGGCCCGGCTGGTAGGTCGCATCGACCCGGTGCGGGTGAGTGACCATGCCTCCTTTGCCCGCGCGCCTTATGGTCCCGGCGCCGAGGCCTTGATGGTGCATGCCTCGGATTTGTTGCCCCTGCCCTTTACCGACGAAGCGCTCGACGTGTTGTGCACCCACGTGCAGCAAGTGCAAGAGCGCCTGCAGCGCCAGTTCATGGTGGAAAACCTGTCGGCCTACCTGAGCTGGCGTGTGCCGGTGGGGATGCGGGAATGGGAAGAGCCTGCGTTCCTGGCCGCGTTGGCTGAGCGCACGGGCTGCGCGCTGTTGGTTGACGTCAACAACATTTATGTGAACGCCCTGAATGCGCAGCTCCAGGGTCTGGTGCAAGACCCGATCGCAGCCTGTCGGCAGTGGTTGGACGCCCTACCTGCGCACTGTGTGGGTGAGCTGCACCTGGCGGGGCATTGCGAGGTGAACGATGCGCATGGTCACATCGTGATCGACGATCACGGGAGCCGCGTGGCTGAACCCGTGTGGGACTTGTACCGCCATGCGCTGGAGCGTTTCGGCCCTGTGCCGACCTTGATCGAGTGGGATACCAATGTTCCCGCCTTGGATGTACTGTTGCAAGAGGCTGCGCGCGCTCGCGCAATCAGTGAGACCCTGGCTCCACATCTACAGGTGGTGGCATGAGTCCATTGATCGCCCAGCAGCAAGCCCTGATTCGCGCCCTGTTCGACTCGCCATCGCATGATGCTATGAAAATAATAGCTGACTGCGCAATCGATACGGGCGCTAGAGGCCTAAAAGCTTATCAAACGAACGGGCATGCCCTGGCCCGTCGCGCCTTGCACGCGGCGTACCCGGTGCTGAGCCAGTTGATAGGTCCGGAGAGCATGGACGACCTCGCGCCAGCACTCTGGCACGCGCATCCGCCGCTGGTTGGCGATCTGGCCTTGTGGGGCAGCGATTTGGCTGATTTCGTGGCCGCGAGTCCGCAGCTCCGTGATACCCCGTTTTTGCCGGACGTTGCCCGCTTGGAATGGGCCTTGCACCATGCCGCCGGCGCTCCGGATGCGCCGCCCGATGCGGCAACACTCGCCCTGCTCAGCACCGAAGACCCCGACCTGTTGCAACTCGAATTAGCGCCCGGCGCTGCCCTGCTGTGCAGCCCGTGGCCGGTGGTCGCCATCTGGGTGGCTCACCAAGCGGAGTCTGCGGGGTTGGATGAAGTGCATCGCCTGCTGCAAGCCGGTACCGGTGAAAACGCGGTGGTCTGGCGTCAAGGGTTCAAACCGCAAGTGCGGGTGGCGCTCGAGGGTGAGGCCGATGCGCTGGCAGTGCTGCTCCAGCACGGTACCTTGGGCGCTGCCTTGGATGCGGCCCTGGGCCTTGATGTGGCGGCTTGGTTGCCACTCGCGGTGCAGACCGGTTTGCTGCTGGCAGTGCGGGTTGTGGTGCCCGCAGCCCCGTCGCGCTGAATGACGTTTCTTTTTTAAACAAGGCTTTGTGTGAAACCTCCTGTCCCCGTGTACTTTCCCCGCACCCGTTTTGCTGGTTGGGCG
>JAIXVK010000190.1 GCA_027483085.1 Comamonadaceae bacterium
TCATGGCCTCGATCACCGCGGTGTCAGACACCTCCCGCATCACGATGAGCCAGTCGCCGCCGGCATCGCTGTCGCCGATTTGCTGGTGCAGGCGAAAGGTCAGCCGCTTGGGGCCACGCTCCAGGCTCAGCTTGGCCGGCTCGTCGCCCCGGGCCACGGTTTGCAGGCAGGCCTGCAACCAGCCCAGCACTTCGGGCGGTGTGGGCGGGGCTTGGGTGCCACAGTAGCGCTCCAGCAGCTCGCGCGCCAACGGCGTTTGCCACATCAGGCAGCCATCCGCGGCGCGCACAGTGATGGTGGCGTAGCCAAAGGCATCGAGCGCATTGCGGGTCTGGCGGCGCTCGCGCGCGCCGGCCAGGTGCACCCCCATGCGGGCCAGCACCTCTTTGGGCTTGATCGGCTTGGTCACATAGTCCACCCCGCCGCTCTCCAGCGCAGCCACCAAGTATTCGGTCTCGGTGAGGCCGGTCATAAAGATGATGGGAATATGCGTGGTTTGCGGCGCCGCCTTGAGCCGGCGTGCCACCTCAAAACCATCCATGCCGGGCATCATGGCGTCCAGCAAAATCACGTCGGGCAGGGCCTGTATGGCGCGCATCAGGGCAGCCTCGCCGGAGGTGGCAATCAATACCGTGTAGCCCGACTCGTCAAGGGCATCGTGCAAAACGGCCAAGTTGTCAGGCACATCGTCCACGATGAGGACCACATCGCTGTTGGCACGGTCCAGCGTGCCGTCCAGACGGGCTGTGTCCGGCAGGGTGTCAGCGGGGTTCATCAGCGGAGCAGGCATCGAGCACCTTTTGCAATTGGTCAGACATCGTTTCAAACTGGTACTGGCGGGCCAAGGCCTCCTGCTGTTGCAGGAAGGTGGTACTCGCCGGATAGCGGGTCTGCAGTGACCGCAGCAAATTCATCACGCCGCGGTAGTAGCCCAGCTGGGCCACCTCCAGCAAGGCACGGGCAGCCTCGGCAGGCAGCAAGGGCGTGTGCACCACAGCAGCACCCGCCACCGGCACATCCATCACCGTTGGGGCGGCTACAGGCGCGGGCTTGTCGACCCACACCAACTCCAGCCTACGCTCCAGCCAATCCAACAGCTCGCTGTGGCGCACCGGCTTCACAATGAAATCCTCGGGCGGCAAGCCCAGGCCGTTGTCGAGCCCGCGATCAAACGCATTGGCCGACACGATGGCGACCTGCGGCTGGCTGCCCCCCAGCGCCGGGTTGGAGCGGATGCGTCGCAAAGTCTCCCAGCCATCAATGCCGGGCATGGCCAGATCGAGCAACACCACATCGGGCTGCAGTCCGGCCGCCATCAGGTCCAGTCCGTCGTGGCCGCTGGCAGCGGTACGCACATCAAAACCCAAAGGCTGCAACAGGCTCACCAAGAGCTCACGGTCAGCCTCTTCGTTGTCGACCACCAGCACCTTGCGCCGCGCACCGGCATAGGCCAGCCGGGTTTTGCCGGCGCGCGCTGCCGGGCGAGTTGCGCTGGCTGGCATGTGCAGCTCCGGCAAAAACAGGCGCACTTTAAACACACTGCCCTGACCGGGCACGCTGCTGGCGGTAAGCTCGCCCCCCATCAGATCGGTCAGCATCTTGGCTATCGTGAGCCCCAGGCCTGAGCCGCCGGACGCAACCGCTACCCCGGATGCCGCGGTGGAGCCCCGGGTGAAGGGCTCAAAAATCCGCTCCAACTCTTCGGTGCGCATCCCGGGGCCGGTGTCATGGATCTCGATGTGCGCCATCTCGCGGGCATAGCGCAGCACCAGGCGCACGCTGCCAGTAGCGGTGAACTTGATGGCATTGCCCAGCAGGTTGATACAGATCTGGCGCAGGCGCTTCTCGTCGGCCCGCACCCACTCGGGCACATTGCCCACCACCTCGAAGTGAAACTGCAGCCCTTTGCCGGCAGCCTGCAACTCAAACATGCCAGCGAGCTCTGCCATGCCGTTGGCAAACTGCATCGGCTTCACATTCAGGGTGAGCTTGCCGCTCTCGATGTGGGCCATATCCAGCGTGCCCTCGATCAGCGAGAGCAGGTGCTCACCGCCGCGCTTGATCACACTGACCGCTTGCTTGCGATGGGGTGGAATGGCCGCATCCTCCCCCATCAACTGGGCATAGCCCAGGATGCTGTTGAGCGGCGTGCGCAGCTCGTGGCTGATGGCGCTGATATAGCGGCTCTTGGCCTGGTTGGCCGCCTCCGCGGCGAGGCGCGCCTGCTCAGCCACCCGCTTGGCTTCTTGCAGGGCAATATCCGTCTGGCGGTGCGACTCGATCTCTTGCAGCAACAAATGACTTTGGCGGTTGGACTCTTCTTGCGCCACTTGGCGGCTCTTGTGCGCCAGCACCAGCCACCACGCCACGATGCACGACATCAACAAAAGCGCTGCAAAGGTTTTGCTGAAACCCGCGCGCAGCGCGACTGCCACGCTGTCGCGATGCTCAGCCCAGACCGCGAGGTTGCCCATCTCTTGCTGGTAGAACATGGCAAACACGGTGGCCAGGATTGGCAAGATCACCAGCATCAACAACAAAAAGTGCCCGAGCCCTGTATCCAGAAATGGCCACACACGGCGCGGCAACAGCCAGCGCAGAGTCGCAGACCACTGGGTGGCCAAGTTGGCGTGTGGCTTACACATGTCGCCACAACGCGCATCCAGCGTGCAGCAGAGCGAGCAAATCGCGCCCTGATAGGCCGGGCAATGGGCCATGTCGGGGCCTTCATACTCACGCTCGCAGATGACGCAACGCTGCACTTGGGTTGTCCCTCCGTGAGCTGGAGTTGGGGTGGCAATGCGTTTTGCGGAGGTCAAGGAGGAGCCTGCGCTGCAGGCGGGGGACACGGAGCAAAGCGGGTTGCCATCCAAACTTCCGTCACTTGCGCGCGCAAGGTAGTACTTGCCTTTGGTCCACCACGCAATCAAAGGCGAAGTCACCATGGCGGTGACTAAGGCCACCACTGCCGAGAAGGCCTTGGCCAGTTCCCCGAAGAGCCCCAGATAAGCCAA
>JAIXVK010000503.1 GCA_027483085.1 Comamonadaceae bacterium
GACAAGGATTTTGCCCCTGTCTCCATCGCAGCCATCATGCACCACGGTCTGGCGGTGGGCCCCATGGTGCCTGCCAATGTCCGGACAGTGAAGGATTTCCTGGCGTGGGCCAAGGCCAACCCCAAAGACGCGAGTTACGGTTCGCCCGGTGCGGGCTCCACACCGCATTTCATTGGCGCTTTGCTGGGCATCAACAGCGGGGTGGACCTCCGGCATGTGCCGTATCGCGGCTCGGTGCCCGGCGTGACCGATCTGGTGGGTGGTCAAGTGGCCGCCATGGTGACGCCGCACGGCGACTACCTGGCCAATTACAAGGCTGGCAAGTTGCGCATTCTCGCGACCTCCGGCCCCAACCGCTCGCCCTACGCGCCCGAGGTCCCCACCTTTGCTGAGCAAGGTTTCCCGGAGCTGACGACCGAAGAGTGGTTCGGTTTCTATGCGCCTGCAAATACTCCGAAGTCAGTGGTGATGGCTGCCAATACGGCGATCAACGCAGCCTTGAAAGAAAAATCGGTCATCGATAGCCTGGCGCTGGTCGGCTTGATTCCCCGCGGCTCCACGCCTGAAGAGCAAGCCCGCTGGCAAAAATCAGAGTTCGACACCTGGGGGCCCTTGATCAAGAAAATCGGATTCACCGCCGATTCCTGAGATCCGGGAAAGTAGGGGGAAACGCTCTATCGAGAAGAAGAGGCGTCAGTAGAATGGCCCTCTTTTTCTTTCGGGAGTTGCCCTGTGTCTGATGCCCTCGCCGTACTCCCGCAGTACCTACTCCCCAAAAAAGCCCTTACGGCGTTTGCCGGTCTGGTGGCTGGCGCGCGCGGGGGTAAGGCTACAACGGCGCTGATTCGCTGGTTCATCGGCAAATACAAGGTCAACATGGCGGAAGCCGCCAATCCGGACCCCGCCGCGTACCCGACCTTCAACGAGTTTTTTACCCGGGCTTTGAAGCCCGGTGTCCGCCCCTTGGCACACGCACCCTTTGTGTGCCCTGTGGATGGCGCGATCAGCCAGTTCGGTGCGATCGATAAGGACCAGATATTCCAGGCCAAAGGTCACCACTACAGCAGCACGGCCCTAGTGGGTGGTGATGCCGGGTTGGCCGCGCAATTCGACCACGGCACCTTCGCCACCATCTACCTCAGCCCGCGCGACTACCACCGCATCCACATGCCCTGTGACGGTGAATTGCGCCGCATGATCTATGTGCCGGGCGATTTGTTCTCGGTGAATCCGACGACCGCCCGTGGCGTGCCGGGTCTGTTTGCACGCAACGAGCGGGTGGTCTGTGTGTTCGATTCGCCCCATGGTGAGTTTGTGTTGACCTTGGTGGGTGCCACCGTGGTCGGCAGCATGGCGACCACCTGGCATGGCGTGGTGAATCCCCCGCGCTTGCCACAGGTGACCGAGTGGCATTACGAGCCGGGCAACGTGGTTCTCAAGCAGGGCGATGAGATGGGCCGTTTCTTGCTTGGCTCTACCGTCGTTTTGCTGTTTCGCAAAGATGCGCTGAACTTCAACCCCGAATGGTCGCCCGCCAAACCCGTACAGCTGGGTGAAAGCATGGGTATTTAATCGAGCGGACGGGGCTGAAATTCAGTATCCTGAGTTTTTTGAAACCCCACAGAGGGCTTGCCATGAGTAACGCTGACGTCGTACCCGAATCTTCTGCTTCTGTCGTTGGAAGCAGTGAGCCCCCTGAGTCGGTTCCTTACCGCCGCACGCGCATCGCTGCGCTGGACCGTTTGACCGTCCGCTCGACTTTGTGGATGGCGTTTGCCAGCATGCTGCTGGGCGCGGTGGTGATCGGTGTGTTCTCTCTGTTCCAGATGGGACGCTTGAACGCCTCTACCAAGGTGATTTACGAGCAGGAGTACGCCGCAGGTCAGGCTGCCGAAGAGGCTCGTAGCCTGATTCTTCGCGCCAGCCGCGCTCAGACACAACTGCTCACGGCCACCACGGCAGCTGAGCGGGACACCTTGGGCGCTGCGATCGAAACCAGCTTGGCGGATATTGCCAAGCGGTTGGACATCATCAAAGGCCTGTCTGACTCTGAGGAAACCACGGCCACCAGTCAACAGCTGATCGATGCCATGGGCAACTGGACCAAACGCCAACGTGCCTATATTGCATTGGTGAAAGAGCAGCCCCTTGATCTGGTGCAGATGAGCACCGATGTACCCACCGAGGACGCTCGCCTGCTCAACGACACCCGCAAGTTGGAAAAGCTGGTCGATACCTTGGTGGAGCAACGCGCACAGTCGGCCAAGGCCACGATTGAAATGGCAGGCCAGATTTACCAGTCTTCGCAAATGTGGGTCGTCGGCATCATGCTGTTGCTACTGGTGTTGTCGCTCGTGATCAGCGCTTGGGTTACCGGACGCTTGTCCCGCCAGCTGGGTGGTGAACCTGCCTATGCCAAGTCCATTGCCAGCCGTATCGCGGATGGTGACCTGACCATGCAAATCCGGCTTGCCCCCAAAGACAACGACAGTCTGCTGTATTCGCTGCGCGACATGCAGATGAAGCTCTCGGACACCATGCGCGACATCGCCGACAGCTCCAAGCAGGTGGCCAATGCCTCGCGCGAGATTTCCATGGGCAACCTCGATTTGTCTCAGCGCACCGAGCAGCAAAGTGCCTCCCTGGAAAAAACCAGCACCAACGTGGAGCAGATGGCATCGCTGACCCGGCGCTATGCCGAGAGCGCCGCGGAAGCTGCACAGCTCTCGGGCAATGCCAGCCGCTCCGCCCGCCTGGGTGGAGAAGTGGTGGCCGATGTGATCCGCACCATGGAGAAGATCAGCAAGAGCACCCAGGCCATTCACGGCAACATCAGTGTGATTGAGGGAATCGCCTTTCAGACCAACATCCTGGCGCTCAATGCGGCGGTCGAGGCCGCGCACGCCGGAGAGCAGGGGCGTGGCTTTGCGGTGGTTGCGCAGGAGGTGCGCTCACTGGCCGAACGCAGTGCCAAAGCAGCCCGTGAAATCAATGCGCTGATCGAGGAGTCCACCCGCCAGGTCACTGAAGGTGCAGAACTCGCCAGCAAGGCGGGCCAGACCATCAGCGAAATGGCAGAGACTGTGCAGCAAACCAGTGCCGTGATGGACGAGATCTCAGGCGCTTCGGCGCAGCAGAACCACGGCATTGAAGA
>JAIXVK010000621.1 GCA_027483085.1 Comamonadaceae bacterium
AGCCCAAAGAGGTGCTGGCCCGCATGGGGGTGCACCTGGCCGGCGCGCGCGAGCGCCGCCAGACCCGCAATGCGCTCGACGCCTTTGGCTACGCCACCATCACCGTGCGCGCGGCAGACGGCTGCCTGATGTGGCAAACGCCGTTGGCGCGCGAGCTGCTGGAGCGCTACTGTGGCACTCAAGCCCCGACCACACCGGCCGAGGTGTTGGGCTGGTTGCAGGCCTGCCTGCAAACCGTGGCCCGGGGTGACGAGCCGGCCAAGCTGAGCCTGGAGCGCGGCCCCAAGCGGCTGACCTTTCGCCTGCACCAGCAGATCGGCGATAGCGATGCCGGCGGCGATTGGCTCATCGTGATGCGGGAGGTGTCTGACACCGCGGTGATCGAGGCCATGAGCCTGTCTTTCAAGCTCACCGCCAAAGAGGCGGAGGTCTTGTACTGGGTGGTCAAAGGCAAAACCAACAAAGACATTGGCGACATTCTGGGCAGCAGCCCGATGACCGTCAAAAAACACCTCGAGCGCGTGTTTGTGAAGCTCGGCGTAGAAACCCGCACCGCCGCTGCCGGCATGGCCATGAGCCGCATCCGGCAGCTGCATCCCCAGTTCGAGGGCTAACGCACTGACGATTGTTTGACCTAGCGCAATCCTGTTTGCCTTGAGGCCATCTGTCGCTTACCTCCGCTTTACGTGGGGTTTGTAAAGTGGTTTGGTTCAGATAAACAGGGATCAAGGGATGCAAAAAATCAAGTACGTGTTGTGGGGTTTGCTGCTGGGGCTGACCGCGTGGTGGCTGTGGGCAGACCCGCTGCTGAGCACCCCGCTGGGCTTTTTTGCGGTGCGCAATTCGCTGGTCAATTACACCGGCTTGCTGGGCATGGCCATGATGAGTGTGGGCATGGTGCTGGCGGTGCGACCGGTGTGGTTTGAGCCTTACCTGGGCGGGCTGGACAAGATGTACCGCCTGCACAAATGGCTGGGTATTGGCGGCTTGGTAATGTCCATCTTGCACTGGTTGTGCTCCAACGCACCGAAGTGGTTGATCGGGTCTGGGCTCATGGCGCAGCCCTCCGGTGGGCGCCCACCGCGGGTGGTGCAAACCGTGGAGCTTTTTAAACTCTTTCAGAGCTGGCGGGGTCTGGCGGAAGGCGTGGGCGAGTGGGCCTTTTATGCGACGGTGCTGATGATTGCCTTGGCCCTTATCAAGCGCTTCCCTTACAAGTGGTTTTTCCGAACCCACCGGGTGTTGGCTGTTACCTATCTGGTGCTCGTGTTCCATGCGGTGGTGCTGATGAACTTCAGTTATTGGGCGCAGGGCCTGGCGCCGTTCATGGCCGTCCTCATGCTGGCGGGTGCGGTGTCGGCGGTGGTGGTGCTGTTCCGCAAAGTGGGTGAGCACCGCAAGGTGGCGGGGGTGATTGAGACGGTGGAGCGCTTTGATGAGTTGCAAGTGCTCTACGTGGCGCTGCGCTTGGACGGGCGTTGGCCTGGTCACCAAGCGGGGCAGTTTGCGTTTGTGAATTTCGATGCCAAAGAGGGCGCACACCCCTTCACCATCAGCTCCGCGTGGCAGGGCGATGGGCACATCACCTTCCTTATCAAAGAGCTGGGCGACTACACCCGCACTTTGCCGGACTATCTGGCGGTGGGGCATGCCGCTGAAATCGAAGGCCCCTACGGTCGGTTCACCTTCCAGGGCCCCAAGCGGCGCCAGATTTGGGTGGGGGCGGGCATTGGCATTACCCCGTTTGTGGCCCGCATGAAAACGCTGGCCGGTGCCCCGGACGGCAAGCAGATTGACCTTTTTCACTCCACCACCGTCCTGGACCCGCGCGCCATCGACAAGATGGAAGATGACGCAGCCTCCGCCGGCGTGCGCTTGCATGTGCTGCACGACGCGCGCGATGGCCGGCTTGACGCTGCACGCCTGTGCGCAGCCGTGCCCGACTGGCGCGAGGCCGATGTCTGGTTCTGTGGCCCGCCCGCCTTTGGCCGGGCCCTGAAAGCAGCGCTGGTGGCACAGGGATTGCCGGCTGCGGACTTTCACCAGGAACTGTTCGAGATGCGGTGAGGCTGCGACAATCACCGCATGAGCACCGATGCATCTCCACCCGCCCCGCCCAAGCAAGCCAACAACCCCTTGCATGGCAAGACCCTGGAAGCCATCGTGACCGAACTGTCGGACTACTATGGCTGGGATGGGTTGGGTGAGCGCATCCCGGTGCGCTGCTTTACGTTTGAGCCCAGCGTGGGCTCCAGTCTCAAGTTTTTGCGTAAAACTCCTTGGGCACGTGACAAGGTCGAAGGGCTCTACCTGTTCATGCTGCGCGAAATACGCCGTTCAGGGCGCTAAGCCGCGCCGTTTGTCGCGCCCGCCGTACTTTTTAGCGAGTGCAGGGAACTTGACTGTTCATATTTTTTGAATCAAGTCATCAATTAGATTCAAAAATCAGCAATTCATGCCCCCCTAGACTTCGGGGCATGGCATCCAACCACACTTCCTCCTTCGACGCTGGCACCAAGCGCTATAGCCTCACGGCCATCGTGTTGCATTGGGTGCTGGGCGTTGCACTTCTGGGCATTTTTGCAGTCGGTTTGTACATGACCGATTTGCCGTTCTCGCCCACCCGCTTGAAGCTCTACAACTGGCACAAATGGGCGGGTGTGACGATTCTGGTGCTGTCTGCCTTGCGTTTGCTGTGGCGCCTGACACACCGCCCGCCCGCATTGCCTGGCAAGATCTCCAAAGCCATGCCCGCATGGCAGCACTGGGCTCACCACGGCACCCACCACGCCCTGTACGCATTGTTTTTCCTGGTCCCGCTGATCGGCTGGGCCTATAGCTCGGCATCCGGTTTCCCGATCGTGGTGTTCGGCGTGTTGCCTTTGCCTGACTTTGTGCCGGTCGACAAGGCCTTGGCAGAAATGATCAAGCCTTTCCATGAACTTACTGCGTTTGCCTTGATCGGACTGGCCGGTCTGCACATTGCCGCTGCGCTCAAGCACCAATGGATCGACCGCGACGGCCTGATCAACCGCATGTTGCCCGGCCGCGACTGAACCCTTTAACTGATTGGATTTGACATGATGGTTTCCCGCGTAATTCTGTCCACCGCGATTGCAGCGTCTGCACTCCTCGGCGCCTCTGCCTTTGCCCAGCAAAAGCTGGTGCCCGCTCAAAGCGAGATCGTGTTCGTGAGCAAGCAGATGGGTGTGCCGGTGGAAGGTCGCTTCAAGAAGTTCGATGCGCAAATCGCGTTCGACCCTGCCAAGCCCGACGCCAGCAAAATCGCGTTCACCGTCGACATTGCCAGCGCCACCCTGGGTGTGCCCGAAACCGATGCCGAGTTGCCCCGCCCCAACTGGTTCAACACCGCCAAGTTCCCGCAAGCGACCTTTCAGTCCACTGCCGTCAAAGGCTTGGGTGGTGGCAAGTTTGAAGTGAGTGGCAAGCTGGCCATCAAAGGCAACAGCCGCGACGTCTTGGTGCCAGTGGCTTTGGCCCAGAGCGGCGCCACCACCACCGTGACCGGCACCTTCCCGCTCAAGCGCCTGGCTTTCAAGATCGGCGAGAACGAGTGGGCGGACACCTCCATGGTCGCTGACGACGTGCAAGTCAAGTTCAAGCTCGCGCTGACCGGCGTGGGCAAGATGTAAGTTTTTCCAGTTCTTTTTAACCAACCCGTAAATCAGGAGTTTTTATGCGTACTTCCCTCATTGCTGCCGCCTTGGCACTGTCCGCTTTCGCCGGTGCTGCCAGCGCCCAATCCGCGACTTACGCGATTGACTCTTCCCACACTTTCTCCAGCTTTTCGTACAACCACTTTGGTTTGTCCAACCAGCAAAGCCGTTTCAACACCACCACCGGAACCGTGACTTTTGACAAGGCCGGCAAGACAGGCGCAGTGGATGTCGTGATCGACATGAAGACCGTGGAAACCGGTTCGTCCGCTTTCAACGGCCACATCCAGGGCGAAGACTTCCTGGACACCACCAAGTTCCCAACCGCGACTTTCAAGTCCACCAAAGTGGTGTTTGAAGGCGACAAGCCAGCTGCTGTCGAAGGCAACCTGACCATCAAGGGCATCACCAAGCCTGTGACCCTGAAGTTGACCAACTTCGTGTCTACCGCTCACCCGATGAACAAGAAAGACGTTATCGGCGCCAACGCCACTACCACCGTCAAGCGCAGCGAATTCGGCGCTGGCAAGTTCGCGCCTGCAGTGGGCGACGACGTGACCATCACCATCGCTATCGAAGCGATCAAGCAGTAATCTGCCACCAGACCGCGCTCCCGCGGACTGATCTGAAGGCCCGCCGCAAGGCTGGCCTTTTTTTATGCAAAATCAGGCTCTAGCGCACGAATCATCTGCGCAGCAAGCTATATTTTTCATAGCAACCTGTCATCCGCTTGTACCTCTATGTCCGCTTCTGAATCGCCCGCCTCTTCTGCCGTGTTGATCGCCCGTGCCTTGCGCTGCAGCGCAGGCCCGCACCGTTTGTGGGGCCCGCTGGATGTGCAGCTGTCAGCCGGTGTGACCTGGGTAACCGGCGGGGAAGGGCGTGGAAAATCGAGTTTGTTGCGCATGCTGGCTGGCGACCTCGTGGTGCCGGGGAGCAATCTGCAGCTGGCCGGCACCGGCCTGCAGACCGACCCTGCCCAGTACCGCAAAAAAGCCTTTTGGATGGACCCACGCACCAGTGCCTGGGACCAGTCTTCTCCCTTGCAGTTTTGGGAGCAGGGCAAGCGCCTCTGGCCCCTGTGGAGTGCGGAAATCTGCCGCGAGCTGGCGTCCGCCCTGGGGCTGGACGAGCACCTTGCGAAACCGATGTACATGCTCTCTACCGGCTCCAAGCGCAAGGTCTGGATCACGGCTGCCTGCGCCAGTGGTGCGGAGCTCACCTGCTTGGATGAGCCCTTCGCCGCCTTGGACCGTGCGTCCATACGCACCATCACCGAGCTGCTGCAGGATGCGGCGGCGCACAGTCCGCGCGCCTGGGTGTTGGCAGACTACGAAGCGCCTGCCGGGGTGCCACTCGCCGCCACCATCGATTTGGGCGCTTGAGCCCCGTGAATTTCGTCCTTTTGACCAGGAGAACCCTATGACTTCCCGACTGCCCACCTACTTTGTGTCCCACGGCGGTGGCCCTTGGCCCTGGATGGCGGATATGCGCGAGATGCTGGCCAGCTTGGACACGGCGCTGGCCGACATGCCGCGCCAGATCGGCCGCACGCCCAAGGCGGTTCTGATCATCACTGCACACTGGGAAGAGCGTGCTTTTACCCTGGGCTCCAGTCCGGCGCCCGGCATGGTTTACGACTCCGGTGGTTTCCCGGCACACACCTACTCG
>JAIXVK010000261.1 GCA_027483085.1 Comamonadaceae bacterium
CAAGAGCAGATGCAGCTGTCGAGCAGTGCTGCCACCGACATCAAATTCTGTGGCGTGGACGACCCGACCTGCGAGTCCTGCCAGTAAGTTCATCAGCATCGCAAGACCACTTGCGATGCTCGTGAGCAACACAAATTTTCAGTGAATTGAATGAACGCTTTTCAATTCAATTCACTGCTCACATAATCCGAAGATTGGAAAAAACTATGTTGTCCTGGGACGAAGAAGTCAAGCCCGCATCGCCGTCGAATTACGCGCGCAATCCGTCTGAAAACAGTCAGGGCGCGCAGGCGTCGGTGTCGTCTGCGACAGGTACTTCGGCGTACAGCGCCACCATGTCCCAAGCTGTGCAAGTGGCCAAGGCCAGCGCTAGTGGCAAGCGCGTCAATGCATCAGACAAGCGCATCATCAACGGACAGACAGACGTTAACCAACTGGTGCCATTCAAGTACAAATGGGCTTGGGAAAAATATCTCGCCACTTGTGCCAATCACTGGATGCCACAAGAGGTCAACATGACCCGCGACATCGCGTTGTGGAAAGACCCGAATGGTCTGACAGAAGATGAACGCCGCATCGTGAAGCGCAACCTGGGCTTCTTTGTGACGGCTGACTCATTGGCTGCAAACAACATTGTGTTGGGCACCTACCGCCACATCACTGCACCGGAGTGCCGTCAGTTTTTGTTGCGCCAGGCGTTTGAAGAAGCTATCCATACGCACGCGTACCAGTACATCGTGGAATCTCTCGGCTTGGATGAGAGCGAGATTTTCAATGCGTACAACGAAGTCCAATCGATTCGCGACAAAGATGAGTTCCTGATCCCCTTCATTGAAGCGATCATGGATCCCAACTTCCATACCGGCACACCTGCCACCGATCAAACGCTTCTGAAGTCGCTGATCGTGTTTGCTTGCTTGATGGAGGGCTTGTTCTTCTATGTGGGCTTTACCCAGATTCTGGCGCTCGGACGCCAGAACAAAATGACGGGTGCAGCAGAGCAGTACCAGTACATCCTCCGGGACGAGTCCATGCACTGCAACTTCGGCATTGACTTGATCAACCAGCTCAAGCTGGAGAACCCGCACTTGTGGACACCGGAATTCAAAGCAGAGATCAAAACACTGTTTGAAAAGGCGGTGGAGCTGGAATATCGCTACGCCGAAGACACCATGCCCCGTGGCGTGCTGGGCATGAACGCCTCGATGTTCAAGGGCTACCTGCGATACATCGCCAATCGCCGTGCGACACAGATCGGTCTTGAGGCCTTGTTCCCGAACGAAGAAAATCCATTTCCATGGATGAGCGAAATGATTGACCTCAAAAAAGAACGTAACTTTTTTGAAACGCGTGTTATCGAGTACCAGTCCGGCGGCGCGCTGTCCTGGGATTAACTTGCTCGTTATGCCGTTAAAGTTTTCGCCACCTTTCGTAGATCGCGTGATCACAACGAAGGGTTGGCGTTACCAAGTTCATGCCACTGGAACTGCGTCCAGTGGCATGAATCGCTTTCTGCCAAATACGTAGCAGGAAGTGCTCTTTGCACCTTGAACAAGGAGAACATGATGGCAACTGCAAAAAAACCAGCGGCAAAAAAAGCCGCTCCAGCGAAAAAAGCAACCCCAGTGAAGAAGGCAGCCGCTCCTGCTAAAAAAGCAGCCGCTCCTGCGAAGAAAGCCGTAGTGGCCAAGAAGGCCGCTCCTGCTAAAAAAGCAGCAGCTCCCGCGAAAAAAGCCGTAGTAGCCAAGAAGGCCGCTCCTGCCAAAAAAGCAGCAGCTCCCGCGAAAAAAGCCGTAGTAGCCAAGAAGGCCGCTCCTGCTAAAAAAGCAGCAGCTCCCGCGAAAAAAGCCGTAGTAGCCAAGAAGGCCGCTCCTGCCAAAAAAGCAGCAGCTCCCGCGAAGAAAGCCGTAGTAGCCAAGAAGGCCGCTCCTGCCAAAAAAGCAGCAGCTCCCGCGAAGAAAGCCGCAGTAGCCAAAAAGCCTGCAGCCCCTGCAAAAAAAGCTGCCAAGGCAGCCGCTCCAGCAGCGCAAACCACACTGAACCCGCAAGCCGCGTGGCCGTTTCCAACTTCCAGCAAGCCTTAATAGCCTGCACCTACAAAAAAGCCCGGAACCTTGAAGGTCCGGGCTTTTTTTATTGCGACTCGCCTGTTAAGGGTAAAAAGCCAACAAACGGTATCCAGAAACCCGCTCAGTAGGCGAAGCTGCTTTCACCGCAAGCGGCAATGATGCCGTAAATTCGGCACCGGGCTCCAACGTGGACGCCATCCAGCCGATATCCCGTGGCGCCAACACCTTGCGAATCATGCTTTGGTCTTGCATGTCGGTGAGCGTGAGCTCCAAAGAGGGAGGCAACACCGGAACCGTACCGGTATTCTTGATGGCCACATTCAAACGGTACACGTCCGAACGGAGTTTGGTAAACGAAGAACTGTCGATCACGACCACTTCAATAGACTGCAAGGGTGCGAGCTGGCATCCGGCCCACTCACACAGTACCTCCAGCGCAGGAACGGCTTCAGGCTGATAAGCAGCAATCCGGTCCCGCTCTACATACGCGTATTGCATACCGAGGGCGAGCACCAATACACCAGCAATCCCGGCAAGACTCCACTTGACCAAGGTCCGGTCCCAAAACACCAGCCCATCGCCCTTGGGCATAAATGAAAGCTTTGGCTCGCCAACTGCTGGAGACGGAGTCGCTTGTGTGTAGCGGGGCGCGGGCGAACCAAGGGCGTCTAGATCGCTTTTGTTATCAGACTCTAGAGGTGGCGCATCAACCTCTGCCCCACCGGCGAGAGCGCCAGGGCTCTGGGTAAGGAAATCATCCAGCGCAGGATCGTTGTCAACCGGTTGTGCGGGTGCCGAAGACCAAGATTCAGGAGGCGGAGTCTCTACGTCCAGTGGCTCAGTAGCTACCTTTTCAGGTAGCGCAGCATCGTCAGACTCGAATCGCAGAGAGGCAGCCCAGTCCGGGTCAGGACTGGTAGGCGCAGCCACTTCACGAGGCTCAGGCTCTGGAACCGGTTGTGCTTCTATTGCGGTGTGTAGATGGGCATTGGCATCAAATACCTCATCACATTGCCCACACCGCACCCAGCCGTCTGAAATACGCAACTGGTCCGGCACGACTTTGAACATCGTGGAGCATGCTGGGCACTGGGTAATCAGACTCATTGCGTCACATTGTAGTGGTCGCAAACACCGCAGTTATACGGCAGCTGTCATCAAGATCCACCCGTCTTCGGTGTCTGCCACCGAAAGGGTGCAATAAGGCGCATAGGCCGCTTTCAGCTCGTCCGCTTGGCGCTCCAAAATTCCGGCCAGCACGAGGTGCCCGCCCGCCTTGACATGCGCACGCAGCAAGGGCGCCAGCACTTTCAGCGGGGTCGCCAATATATTGGCCAACACCACATCAAACTCTCCCTGAGCCGCTTCGGGCAAACCAGCAGAGAGCTCCACCTGGTTAGCTTGCGCATTCAGCAC
>JAIXVK010000300.1 GCA_027483085.1 Comamonadaceae bacterium
AACGCCCTAACTCACTCATAGTTCAACCCTCAGCGTACAAAAATATGGTGTACTAAACAACATCGCAGTTTTATTTTTGTGCATTAGTCCAGCCAATCATTGCTGCAACAGCTGCACTGGTGGTGTGGGGACTGTGAAACCCGTTATCAGATAACGTGTAATGCGACCATCGAATAAATAACTCTCGAACCGATTCCGCCAGATCCCAAGAGGCCGAAGCATCGGGTACAGCCTCGACAGCACGTTGGCCCGCGCACCCAATTAACTCGGACATCTGAGGATTACCATACACCGTCGCCAAAATCGGCCGCTGCATCCAAAGATACTCGTACAGTTTGGACGGAATGTACTCGGCACAAATAGGCTCTGTACCATGCAACAAAAGCAATACATCCGTATTGCGCATGCGGCGCAAAATCTGCTCCCGCCCGGAGAGACGAGTGACCGGATCGGCCTCGATCCGCCCAAGGTGTCGCACAATATCTCTGATCGGCGATTTGCGTAGGGCCGCTTCAGACACCTCATCCAGTGGCCCACCAGTGAGTTGCAGCTCAATCTGCTCTCTCAACTCGGGGCTCTCGGACACCAAGGTTTCTAACGCGCCGATGATGGGGGTGAGGTTACGGGTCGCAGACAGGGAGCCGAAATGCCCGATCACCATCTTCCGGCCCGGCACATACGGAGGCATTACTTTGAATGGCGCATCAATGCCCGGCAACATCATCTTGCCGCGCGCACCCAATTGGGGGTGACGGCGCTTGGCACTAGCCAATGCCTGATCGGTGAACCAAATCGCCACATCCGCGTGGGTACAAATAATGCGCTCGACTTCAGCTTGCATCAACTCTTGCTTGCTCACAGGCTCACTGCCCGGCATGACCAGTGGATCGTGCACCTCTGCCAGCCAGCGTACGCCAAGTGTTCGCTTTAAGGCGTTGCCAGCCAAGTGGGCTGCAAACGCACCGCCCGTCGAATAAATCAGATCGAACTTCCGGTCACGAGCCAACAGCCTGCCCTTCAAATAGGCTGATAGCCACCAAGACCAAGAGCTCTCCACCGGACGTAGAACCTTTTCGAGCAACATAAAAGGGAACAAAGGCAGCGAGAGCAGCAACATCACTAACCTGTACAGCAACGGAGAACTCAGATGCTTGCGTAAAACATGGCGCAACTCAAAGCGAATACCTGCAGGTCCGGCCGGCCACAGTTGGTAGTGCTCGTAGTGACGATCACGGCTACCCGACACACCGCTCAAAACAACCAGCTCTATGCCTGCAGCCTCTAGGTGCGGTAACTTATCGGTAATCGTCTGACTTGCAGCACGCCCATCCATATTGAAGGCATGGGAGAGTACCAACCAGCGCTGGCGGTACCGACGCGTCACACCGGCAAAAAGCGTGCTGTAGCGCCGCCCGGCCTCGGTCCAAGAGTTCGCGGTAGCGAAGTTCACCCCACAAGTGGCCAGTGCAGTGGCTTTCTCTCTATCACCCAAAAGAGCCTGTATTTTGGAAGCAAGGTCTATGGCATCGGTCGGTGTTGACAGCAAGATGGCGTTCAAACCCTGCGTCAAATCCTTGGCAATTCCACTAAACGGCGCGTCGCTCACCACCACCGGCAAACCATGCGCCATGGCCTCCAACACGACCATGCCGTAAGAGTCTTCCAAGGTGGGATGCACCAACATGTCCGCAGCACTGTAGGCCACAGACATATCTCTCAAACTGCCCCTAAAGTGCACCCGCGAGCGTAAGCCCAGCGCTGTGGCTTGTTCCTCATAGTCGCCTGTGCGCTCCGAGCGGCCGATCACCAATAGCTGCACCGTCCTATCAAGCGTAGCAAACGCATCCAAGAGGGTTTTGAGCCCCTTTTTGCCGAAGTCATTGCCGACAAAAAGGAGCACCGGAACATCATCAGGCAACTCCAAGGAGCGTCGCGCTTCGGCTTTGACCGCTGCAGTGGCCGGCCCGGGCACTGCATCCACACCTGGCGTAATGACCTCCAGCATTCCGCGTGAATCAGGAAATGATCGCTCCACCACCTCTTTCAATGTGGTGGAAGCGCAGACCACTTTCTTCTTGTACGCAAATGCAAAGCGCCGCTCTTCCAGCCACAGATAGGCTAGCAAGCGTGGGCTGGTCACCACTTTCAACCACCGCAGAGCCAAGCCAAAGCCTTGTTTCCCGGTAAACAGCGTGTGCTTCACCGGCAACACATGCACGGTCTGCACATTCCCGTGCCAGGTGTTCTCGTGAGAGTGAACGATATCGAAGCCACTGCGCGTGGCCCGCCAGGTTTTCCAGGCAAAGTAGAGTTGGTTGATCCAGCGTGGGCGCTCCATCGGCATGGGCACCTGGTGGTAGGTCACTCCGGGAAAATCATGCGAAATGGTCTGCGCGAACACATGCACTTCATGCTGTTGCGCGAGCTGCTCCACCACCGAGATGGAATAGCGCTCTGCCCCACCTCCGGTCACTGAAAAATTGCGGCTCAACACCGCGATACGCAAACGTTCAGTCACAGACCACCATCACAGCAACACGATGTCGTATTGCTCCTGGGCCATGCCTGCTTCGCTTTGCAGCGACACCGGTTTGCCGATGAACTCAGAGAGTCCTGCCAAGTGCTGGCTTTCTTCGTCCAACAGCAGTTCAATCACCTTAGGTGACGCCACGACCC
>JAIXVK010000236.1 GCA_027483085.1 Comamonadaceae bacterium
GCCGGTGTGCGAAGTGGCATGCAACAACAAGTCTTCGGGCGTACCGTATGCCACGACCTGCCCGCCCGCATCGCCCCCCTCGGGCCCCAGATCGATCAGCCAGTCAGAAGCGCGAATCACATCCAGGTTGTGCTCAATCACCACCAGCGAATGCCCGGCGTCCAGCAACTTGCGCAGCGCGCGCATCAGCTTGGCAATGTCTTCAAAGTGCAGACCGGTAGTCGGCTCGTCCAGCATGAAGAGCGAGCCCTTGCGCGCGAGGAACTGCCTGCTGGAGCTAGCGCTTTTGGCCGCCTCGGCCAGAAAGCCCGCAAGCTTGAGGCGTTGCGCCTCTCCACCCGACAGCGTAGGCACCGGTTGGCCCAGCTTCACATATTCCAACCCCACATCTACGATGGGTTGCAGCACGCGAATGACTTCGCGGTCGGCGCTGAACAAGTCCGCCGCTTCGCTCACGGTGAGCCCGAGCACATCGGCCACGTTGACGTTGCGGCCCTTACGCTCGATCGTCACTTCCAGAATCTCGGGGCGGTAGCGCTTGCCATCGCAGTCCGGGCAACGCAAATACACATCGCTCAGGAACTGCATTTCCACATGCTCAAAGCCGGAGCCGCCGCAGGTAGGGCAACGGCCATCACCGCTGTTGAAACTGAATTTGGCAGCCGTGTAGCTGCGCTCCTTGGACAAGGCGGCGCCCGCGAACAACTCGCGGATCGCGTCCCACGCGCCCACATAGCTCACCGGATTGGAGCGTGCCGTTTTGCCGATGGGCGACTGGTCCACAAACACCATGTCGCTGAGCTGCTCTACCCCCAGCAGGCTGGTGTGGGCGCCCGGTGTTTCGGTGGCTTTGCCGAAGTGGCGCAGCAGTGCTGGAGCCAGCACGTCTTGAATCAGCGTCGACTTGCCGGAGCCGGAGACCCCGGTGACGCACACGAGGCGCTGCAGCGGAATCTCCACCGACACATTTTTGAGGTTGTGCTCGGTGACACCTTCGAGGATCAGGCGCGGGTGGTTGGGTGCGACCATGCGCTTGAAGCCCATGCCCACCTGCTTGCGGCCGCCCAGGTAAGCGCCGGTCATGGTGTCTGCGCCCTTCAGCGCTTCGGTTGTGCCGTCAAACACGATCTGGCCGCCCTTCTCACCCGGGCCGGGGCCCATGTCGATCATGCGGTCTGCCGCCAGCATCACGGCTGGGTCATGCTCCACCACCACCAGTGTATTGCCTGCATCACGCAGGCGCTGCATGGCCACGATGATGCGGTTCATGTCGCGCGGGTGCAGGCCGATGCTGGGCTCGTCCAGCACAAACAGTGTGTTGACCAGCGAGGTGCCCAGCGCCGTGGTGAGGTTGATGCGCTGCACCTCGCCACCACTCAGTGTGCGGCTCTGGCGGTCCAGCGTGAGGTAGCCAATGCCCACGTCGCACAGGTATTTGAGCCGGGTACCGACCTCTTCAAACAAGAGCTTGAGGGTTTTGTGCTCGGCCTCTGATGCGGTAGGTGTGCTGGAGGTTTTCTCCGAAGAAGCCGCAGGCAGGGAAGCGCCAGGCTTCTCATGCATTTGCTGCGCAACTGCCAAATCGTCACCCGGCACTTCCCTGCCTTCGGCTTGGCGAGAGGGGGTCGCTCCCCCGAAGATGCCTAAATCGGATTGCAGCGCATCAAAAAACCGCTTGAGCCGGTCCAACGGCATCAACATGAAATCGTGCAATGACAAGCCGGGCAAAGCCTCCAGCTGCTCGCGGGACCACTTCACGCCTTTGGGCATGAAACGCTTGGCCGGGTCCAGCGCCATGTCGGCTTGCTCTTTGGTGCCAATGCGCCAGAGCAGGCTCTCCGTCTTCAATCGCGAGCCATTGCAGGTCGGGCAGGTGGTATAGCTGCGGTATTTGGACAAGAGCACACGGATGTGCATCTTGTAGGCCTTGGTCTCCAGGTATTCAAAGAACCGGTCCACGCCGAACCAGTGCTGATTCCACTTGCCGTTCCAATTGGGCGAGCCCTTGAGAACCCAGTTTTTTTGCTCCTGGGTGAGCTTGTACCAAGGCGTGTCGCGCGGAATGCCGCTGGCCTCGGCGTGGCGCATCAGGTCGTCCTGGCACTCCTGCCAAGCGGGGGTCTGCATGGGCTTGACGGCACCAGCGCGCAGGGTGAGTTTGTCGTTGGGGATGACCAAGCCATAGTCCACCCCCACCACGCGCCCAAAGCCGCGGCAGGCATCACAGGCGCCCACTGCAGAGTTGAAGCTGAACATAGACGCAATCGGGTCGGTGTAGCGAATATCGCTCTGCGGACAGTGCAGGCCGGTAGAAAAACGCCAGATCTCAGGGGATACATTTGCTATTATTTCAGGAGCTGCCTGCGCACTATCCGCCTGGGCTACAGACTCTTTTAATACATAAGCATTCAAGCGTCCGCTGCCGCGCTTCAAAGAAGTCTCAATAGCTTCCAGCACACGCGCTTTTTCCACCCCATCGATGCGGAAGCGGTCAGCCACTACGTCCAGCACCTTGCGCACGCCATTGACGGTGGATACCTCGCGCTCCGCCTGCACCCGCGTGAAGCCGCTGGCACTCAGCCACTGGGTTACTTCGTCAGGGGTGGCGTTGCCCGGCAGCTCGACCGGGAAGGTCAATACCAGGCGCGGGTTGCCCTCGGCAGCAGCGCGCTGCAGTAGCGTGGTGTAAATCGTTTCGGGGGTGTCGTGCTGCACCGGCAGCGCGGTGTCTTTGTCAAACAGGCTGCCCGCACGGGAAAACAAGAGCTTGAGGTGGTCGTTGAGCTCCGTCATCGTGCCCACAGTCGACCGGCTCGAGCGCACCGGGTTGGTCTGGTCAATCGCAATCGCAGGGGGCACGCCCTCCACCTTGTCGACCGCCGGCTTGTCCATGCGGTCCAGAAACTGGCGCGCATAC
>JAIXVK010000413.1 GCA_027483085.1 Comamonadaceae bacterium
CCCCAGAGTAGGGCTGCGAGGGGGTACCCCCGATAATCGGCAGATGACTGCTTTCTCTACTCTCCCCCTCGCACCTGCCACGCTGGCCAATTTGCAACAGCTGGGCTTTGATGCCATGACGCCCATCCAGGCTGCCAGCCTGCCGGTGGCGCTGGCCGGCAAAGACCTGATTGCCCAGGCCCAGACAGGTAGCGGCAAGACCGCTGCGTTTGCTTTGCCACTGCTGGCCAAGCTCAACCCGCGCTGGTTTGCGGTGCAGGCCATGGTGCTCTGCCCCACCCGGGAGCTGGCAGACCAAGTGACTGTCGAGATCCGCCGTCTGGCCCGCGCGCAAGACAACATCAAGGTTGTCACCCTGTGTGGTGGCGTGGCTACCCGCGGCCAGCGGGCCAGCTTGGAAAACGGCGCCCACATCGTGGTGGGGACGCCCGGCCGCATCATGGACTTGCTGGAACGCGAATACCTCACCCTGGAAGGCCTGAACACCTTGGTGCTGGACGAGGCAGACCGCATGCTCGACATGGGCTTTCTGGACGACATCACCACGGTGGTCCGCCAGTGCCCGCCAAACCGCCAGACCTTGCTGTTCTCGGCCACCTATCCCGAAGGCATTGAAAAGCTGGCCAAGCAGTTCATGCAAGACCCGCAGCAAATCAAAGTGGCCGCCCCCGTGGCCGACAGCACGATTGAGCAGCGCTTTTTCGAGGTGGACCGCGAGTCCCGTTTCACCGCAGTCAGCAGCATCCTCAACCATTTCCGCCCGGTGAGCACCATTGCGTTTTGCAACACCAAGCAGCAGTGCAACGAGCTGGTGGACAAGCTGGTCGAAGACGGCTTTGTCGCCCAGGCCCTGCACGGCGACCTGGACCAGCGCGAACGCGACCAGGTGCTGGCCCAGTTTGCCAACCGCAGCAGCTCGGTGCTGGTAGCCACCGATGTGGCATCGCGCGGGCTGGATGTGAAAGAGCTGGACATTGTGATCAACGTGGACATCACGCCCGACCCCGAAGTGCATGTGCACCGCATCGGCCGCACCGGCCGTGCCGGTGAAAAAGGCCTGGCCCTGAGCCTGGCCAGCATGCGCGAGATGGGCTCGGTCGGCAAGATCGAGCAGTACCAGAACGCGCCCTCCGTGTGGCACAAGCTCGACGAGCTCACCCCGGCGGGCACAGGCCGGCTGTTGCCCCCCATGATCACGGTGCAGATCGCCGGTGGCCGCAAAGAAAAAATCCGGGCCGGTGATGTGCTGGGCGCCCTGACCAACGAAGAAGGCGGCCCCGCCTTCACCCGGGAGCAGATCGGCAAGATCCAGGTCACCGAGTACTGCACCTTCGTGGCGGTCGCCCGCGATGTCGCCCAGCAGGCTTGCAACAAGCTCAATGCCGGGCGCGTCAAAGGCAAAAGCGTGCGCGCGCGCCTGCTGTAAATCCAAAGAAGCGCCCCGCAGCGGCAGAGCCTGGGGGCGCTTCTTGTAAGGGAAATTCCTACACGCTTTACAGCGCACGCCTGACTCCATTTTTTGGGACAGGTGACTACAGTTCTCCTAAGCGCCAAACCTTTCTACGGCGCAATCCATAGACGGAGAACTGCCATGAAAAACACTGCCACCGACCTCAACCCCTTCAGCCTGATGATGGAGCCCGAACTGGTGTTGCAAACCATGGAGCGCTCTCAACAACTGCGCGGCCTGCGCCGCCACAAGCTGCGCCCCCTGGACAAGCCCCTGATTCCGTACACCAAAGAAGCACTGGCTGCCCGCGCCGCCTTTGATGCCGCCATCGACGCGGAAGACTTCGAAGCCCACGCAGACAGCTTCCTGCTGAACTAAACCCCACTTTGCGGGGCTTGCGCTTTCTGCACCGGTGCAGCAGAAAGCTTGGGTGTTGGGCCGATAATGAAACGGTCCAACCCTCCACAAGGAAAGTTTGCAATGCACCTGCCCCGTTTTGCCCCGTCCCGCCTGGTTTTGACCGCCGCTCTGGCTGCCGCAGCAGCAGGTGCCTGGGCCCAATCGACCGACCCCGTGCGCGTCGGCTTGCTCAGCACCTTGTCCGGCCCCGGCGCCGGTTTGGGCGTGGATATCCGTGACGGCTTCCAACTCGCCGTGAAACTCAACGGTGGCAAGCTCGGTGGCCGCCCTGCCGAAGTCATCGTGGCAGACGACCAAGCCAACCCCGAAGTCGGCCGCCAAACCGCCGACCGCCTGATCAAGCGCGACAAAGTCGATTTCATGACCGGCATCGTGTTCTCCAACGTCATGTTGGCCGTGGGCACGCCCACCTTCCAATCCAAGACCTTCTACATCAGCGCCAACGCCGGCCCCTCACAATATGCGGGCGAGCAGTGCAGCCCTTACTTCTTCAGTGCCTCGTACCAGAACGACAACATGCACGAAGCCGTGGGCAAGACGGTTACTGACAAAGGCTTCAAGCGCGTGGCGCTGATTGCCCCCAATTACCCCGCTGGCAAAGACGCCCTCACCGGCTTCAAGCGTTTCTACAAAGGCGAAATCGCCTCTGAGACCTACACCGCCCTTAACCAGCTGGACTACGGCGCCGAGCTCTCCAAACTGCGCGCGACCAAGCCGGACGCGGTGTACATCTTCCTGCCCGGCGGCCTGGGCATCAACTTCATCAAGCAATTTGTGGGCGCTGGCCTGTCGAAAGACATCACCTTGTTCGGCCCCGGCTTCTCGGGCGATGAAGACGTGATCAAGGCTGTGGGCGAGCCCATGCTGGGCATGTTC
Organism: Comamonadaceae bacterium; assembly: GCA_027483085.1. Lineage (GTDB taxonomy): Bacteria > Pseudomonadota > Gammaproteobacteria > Burkholderiales > Burkholderiaceae_C > Allorhodoferax. The sequence goes on from JAIXVK010000413.1 coordinate 2,747, forward strand.
AACACCTCCCAGTGGGGCCACGACATGGACAACGCCGCCAACAAGAAGTTTGTGGCCGAGTTTGAAAAAGAATACGGCCGCCTGCCCACCCTGTACGCCGCACAAGGCTATGACGCTGCCCGCCTGATGGATGCCGGCGTGCGCGACAGCAAGGGCAAGCTGGACGACAAGGCCGCCGTCAAAAAGGCCTTGGAGGCCGCCAAGTTCGACTCGGTGCGTGGCGCCTTCAAGTTCAACACCAACCACTTCCCTATTCAGGACTACTACTTGCGTGTTATCACCCGCGACACCAAGGGCCGCATCACCAACCGCACCTTGGGCACGGTGTTCAAAAGCCACGCTGACGCCTACGCCGCCAACTGCAAGATGCCTGGCCTCTAAGGCCTGACGCACGCGCATGAGCGGAATTCTGCTGCTGGAGCAGGCCCTGAACGGCCTGCAGCTTGGCCTGATGCTGTTTTTGTTGGCTGCCGGGCTGACGCTGGTGTTCGGCATCATGGACATGGTGAACCTGGCCCATGGTTCGCTGTACATGGTGGGTGCCTACCTGATCGCCACCGCCACCCAGGCCAGTGGCTCCTACTGGTGGGGCTTGGCTGCAGGTGTGGCGGGTACCGCCCTTTTCGGGGTGCTGCTGGAGGTATCGGTGCTGCGCAGGCTCTACCGGCGCGACCACGTCACCCAGGTGCTGGGCACCTTTGCCATTCTGCTGATGTGCAACGAGGCGGTGCGCATGATCTGGGGCTCACAGCCCCTGTCGCTGAACCCGCCGGCGGCACTATCGGGCCCGGTGGAGTTGTTGCCCGGCTTCTTCTACCCGGCTTTCCGCTTGCTCATCATCGTGGTCGGCTTGGCCACCGCCCTGCTGCTCTACCTGCTGGTGACCCGCACCCGGCTGGGCATGCAAGTGCGTGCCGGCGCTTCCAACCGCGACATGGCCCTGGCCATGGGCACCAATGTGCAGCGCCTGTTCACGGCGGTGTTCGGACTGGGTGCCGCTTTATGCGCGCTGGCCGGCGGCATGCTCGGTCCCCTGCTGGCGGTGCAGGTGGGCATGGGCGAGAGCATTCTGATTCTGGCTTTTGTGGTCATCGTGATCGGCGGCATCGGCTCCATCCGCGGTGCGCTGGTCGGCGCACTGCTGGTGGGCATGGTGGACTCCGGCGGGCGCACCTTGCTGCCCATGGTGTTCGAGTCGCTGTTCGGCGCAGCGCTGGCGGCCGATGCGGCGCCGGCGGTGGCATCCATCTTGATCTATGTGTTGATGGCTGCGGTGCTGTTCTTCAAGCCGCGCGGCCTGTTCCCTGCCCATGGTTGATTCCAACAACGCCCGCACCTCGCTGCACCACACACTGCACCTGCGGGCTGCACTCCCTGTGTTTTTGGTGCTGCTGGCCCTGCCGCAAATCACGGCGGCTTTGCACGCGGAGTTCTACGTCACGCTAGCCACCCGCATTGCGATATTTGCCCTTGCGGCCAGCAGCCTGAACCTGATTCTGGGCTTCGGCGGCTTGGTGAGCTTCGGGCATGCGGCCTTTGTGGGCGCGGGCGCCTACACCGTGGGCATCCTGATGCAGCATGGCACCGTGCCTGCTGCCATTGCCTGGCCCACTGCCATGCTGGTGAGCGCGGCCCTTGCCTGCCTGATCGGCTTTATCAGCCTGCGTACCCAGGGCGTGTACTTCATCATGATCACGCTGGCCTTTGCGCAAATGCTGTACTACCTGGCCGTCTCCCTCAAAACCTACGGCGGGGACGACGGCCTGCCGCTGGCCGGGCGCAACACCTGGGCCGGCATCGCACCCGACGACACAGCGCTCTATTACCTCGCCCTCGGTGCGCTCACCCTGTGCCTGCTGTTCACCCAGCGCCTGCTCAACGCGCGCTTCGGCCAAGTGCTGCAAGGCCTGCGCGAGAACCCGGTGCGCATGCAGGCACTGGGTTTTCCGGTGCTGCGCACGCAGCTCACCGCCTTCACTCTGGCGGGCGCGATGGCCGGTCTGGCCGGCACCTTGCTGGCCAACCAGGGCGGTTTTGTCAGCCCGTCCATGATGCAGTGGAGCCAGAGTGGCATGCTGATGGTGATGGTGATTCTGGGTGGCGTGGGCCACCTGTATGGAGGGGTGCTGGGTGCTGCCGCTTTCCTGCTGCTCGAAGAAGTGCTAGGCCACACCACGGAACACTGGCAGCTGGGCCTGGGTGCCATGTTGCTGGCTGTGGTGCTGCTGGCACCGCGCGGCTTGGCCAGCCTGCGCAGCGTGTGGACGCGGAGTCAAACATGAACACCGGCGCAACCCCCTTGCTGCAGATCGACACACTGGTAAAGCGCTTTGGCGCGCTCACCGCCACCGACCACGCCAGCCTGCAAGTGCACCAAGGCGAGGTCCATGCCCTGATAGGCCCGAATGGCGCAGGAAAAACCACGCTCATCCACCAGATTTCGGGCGCGCTGCAGCCGGATGCTGGGCGCCTGTTACTCAACGGGGCAGACATCACCCGCCTACCCATGCACGCCCGGGTAAAGCGCGGCTTGGCCCGCTCGTACCAGATCACCAACGTATTTTTGCGCCTGAGTGTGCAGGACAACCTGGCCCTCGCATTACAGGCAGTGGCGGGCAGCAGCATGCGCTTTTGGCGCCCTGTGCACACCGAGACCCAGCGTATGCGGGCGGCGGCAGACGTAGCTGCGCGCGTGGGTTTACAGGCCCAACTGCAACGCACAGCAGGCGCCTTGTCGCACGCCGAGCAACGGCAGCTGGAAGTCGGCTTGGCGCTGGCCAGCCGCCCGCAGTTGCTGGTGCTGGACGAACCCTTGGCCGGCATGGGGCCGGACGAATCCCAGCGCATGGTGGCACTGCTGCAGTCTTTGCGCGCGGAGACCACGCTATTGCTGGTGGAGCACGACATGGACGCCGTGTTCCAACTCGCCGACACCATCTCGGTCCTGGTGGCCGGCCGCGTGATTGCCAGCGGCCAGCCGGATGCCATCCGCCGGAGTGACGACGTGAAGCGCGCTTATCTCGGCGATGAAGCCTTGCCGGAGACCCACCCATGAGCACCGAGATCCTGCTCGACATTCAGGGCCTGGAAACGGCTTACGGCAACTGCCAGGTGCTGTTCGGGCTGGACATGCAGCTCCAGGCCGGCACCACCTCCACCCTGCTGGGCCGCAACGGCATGGGCAAAACCACCACGGTGCGCAGCATCCTCGGGCTGACGCCACCGCGCAGCGGCAGCATCCGTTTCCGGGGCGAGCGCATTGAGGGCTTGAGCCCCGACCGCATCGCCCGCATGGGCGTGGCTTTGGTGCCTGAGGGACGGCAGATTTTCCCCAACCTCACGGTGCAAGAGAACCTGATTGCCTTTGCCGCGCGGCGCAATGCCAGTACCGAGCCCTGGACGCTGGAGCGGATTTACCACCTCTTCCCGGTGCTGGAGCAACGCGCGCGCAACATGGGCAACCAGCTCTCCGGCGGCGAGCAGCAGATGCTGGCCATTGGCCGCGCGCTGATGACCAACCCGCACCTGCTGATCCTGGATGAAGCCACCGAAGGCCTGGCGCCGCTCATCCGTGAAGACATCTGGCGCTGCCTGGACACCCTGCGCGCCCAAGGCCAGAGCGTGCTGGTCATCGACAAATATGTGCAGCGCCTGATTGCACTGGCCGGCCACCACACCATCATGGAACGCGGCCGCGCGGTCTGGAGTGGCGACTCAACCACCCTGGCAGCACAACCCGAACTCTGGCACCGCTACGTCGGCATTTGAACCATCAAGGACTACCACCATGCCCAAGCTCTACCGCGACTTTGACACCCAGGCGCAGATCGACGCGCAGTACAACCCCTCCATCGCGCTGCCCGACCCGGCCGCGCCCGGCAAGCACTTTGCCGCGCAGGCCGAAAAAGCCCGCAGCACCCTCAAGCACCATGCGGGCATCCCCTTCGGCCCCACCGTGCATGAGACGCTGGACATCTTTCCGGCGGACGTGCCCAACGCGCCAGTCTTCGTGTTTATCCACGGCGGCTACTGGCGCGCCTTCCAGAGCAAAGACTTTCATAGCGTGGCCCTAGGCCTGCACGCCAGCGGCATCACCACCGTGGTGGTGAACTACGCGCTGGCGCCGTTTGTCACGATTGATGAGATCACCCGCCAGTGCCGCTCGGCTGTGGCCTGGACGCTGCGCAATATCCAACACTACGGCGGTGACCCGACCCGCGTGGGCGTAGGCGGCCACTCCGCCGGCGGCCACCTGGGCGCCATGTGCCTGCAAACCGCGTGGGACACCGACTACGGCCTGCCGCGCGACCCGCTCAAGGCCGGCTTGCTGTTCAGCGGCCTCTATGAGTTGGAACCCCTGCGCTACAGCTACCTGCAACCCATGATCCAGCTGGACGACGGCGTCATCCGCCGCCAGTCGCCCACGCCCAATTTGCGCGCGTGCCCTACGCCTACCTGGGTGATCTGGGGCGGCCAAGAGTCGGGTGAATTCGCCCGCCAGTCCACCGGATACCGCGATGCGGCAGTGGCATTGGGCAACCCGGTGGAACTGAGCGCCATCGATGGTGCCGACCACTTCACCGTGATCCACGGGCTGGAAGATGCCAACAGCCCGGTGTGCCGCTGGCTGCACCAGAAGCTGACTGCCTAAGCCGCCATATTTAAGACAAATAAGCCGCTAGCGCACATAAAACATGCGCATGCAGCTATCAATACCATAGCAAATCACCCTGCGATTGGCGGTCGGCGGCGGTCCTCGCGCAGGGCGTGGCTGCGCAGGTAACTCACCCACTCGTCCAGAGGGATCGGGCGGCTGAAGCAGTAGCCCTGCAGCTCGTCGCAGCCCAGCGCCGTCAGGGTCTGGGCGGTGGGCAGGTTCTCCACGCCTTCTGCCACCACCTTCAGGCCCAGGGTGTGGCCCAGCGCAATCACCGCGTGCACGATCGCGGCATCGGCACTGTCTTCCAGCATGCCCAACACAAACGACTGGTCGACCTTGAGCTTGTCGATATCGAAGCGCTTGAGGTAAGCCAGGCTGGAATAGCCGGTACCGAAGTCGTCAATCGCCACCTTCACGCCCAGCGCCTTGAGGGCCGCCACTTTTTGTTGGGCGGCGACCGGGTTGTCCATCAGGTGAGACTCGGTGAGCTCCAGCTCCAGTTGGGCCGGGGGCATGCGGGTATCGCGCAGCACCGCAATCAGCTGGTCCACCAGCTCCGGGTCAGCCAGCTGGGCGACCGACAGGTTGACCGACAGCTCCAGCCCCTTGCAGACGCCTTGGGCCTCCAGGGCCATCCAGTTGCGGCAGGCCTCGCGCAGCACCCAGGCGCCTATGGGTTTGATCAAGCCACTTTCTTCGGCCACATGGATGAACTCGCCCGGCGGCACCTGGCCCAGCAGCGGGTTTTTCCAGCGCAGCAGGGCCTCGGCACCCTGCACCTTGCGGGTGCGGGCGTTCAGCCGCGGCTGGTAGTGCAGGCTGAACTCGTCATTGGCCAGCGCCTGGCGCAGCTGGGTTTCCATGGTCTGCCGCGCCAACACCCGCTGGTCGGTTTCGGGGGAAAAGAAGCGCGCCATGTCGCGGCCGGCTGATTTGGCCTCGTACATGGCCGCATCGGCGCGGCGCATCAGCTCATCCTGGTCCAGCGCGTCATCGGGAAAGAGGGCCACGCCCACACTGCACGACACCGAGAGCACATGGCCATCGACCGTTGCGGTCTGGCGGATGGACGGAATCAGCCGGTCATTGACCAAGGCGTGCAGCTCATCCAGGTCGCCCACATGGCGCAGCACAATCACAAACTCGTCGCCGCCCAAGCGGCTCACAGTGTCATCGGTGCGCACTGCGGCCGACAGGCGGCGCGCTACGGTGCGCAGCAGCCCGTCGCCAATATGGTGACCCAGGGTGTCATTGATGGCTTTGAAGCGATCGAGGTCGATAAACAGCACGGCTACTTTCTCGCCGCTGCTACGCGCACTCACCAGGGCTTCGCCCAGCCGCTGCTGGCACAGGGCGCGGTTGGGCAACTCGGTCAGCACATCGTGCTGGGCCAGAAAGCGGATGCGCTCTTCTTTGGCCTTGCGGTCGGTGATGTCGATGGAGATGCCGATGTAGTTCACCACCTCGCCGCTGGTGGCACTCTTGTGCACCGAAGACACCATCAGCCAGGCGGGATAGGTATCGCCGTTTTGTTTGCAGAAGCGCACTTCGCCTTGCCAGTCGTTGTGGCTCTCCAGCTCGGACCAGACCGCGTCTTGCGGGGTCTGCATGACAAAGCTCAAGTCGCGGCCCAATGCCTCGTAAATGTCGTGCCCGGTGCTGCGGCAGAAGGCATGGTTCACGCTGATGATCTTGCGGCTCTCGTCCATGATGATGATGCCCTCGCTGGAGGCTTCAAACACCTTGGCCCACAGCTCGAGCCGCTGCTCCATCACCTTGAGCTTGTTGATCGGGGTGAAGGCGGTGAGCACCGCGTCGCGCCCCTGGTAGTTCAGGCGCCGCGCGGACAGCACCGCCCACGATGGCGTGGCGCCACCGTGCCAGCGCACCTCGAACTCATCCACCGCATCAAAGTCAGCCAAACGCTGGAAAAAGCGCCCCCGCACCCCCGGCTCCAGGCCATGGCGCCACGGGTCATCGGTGCGGCCGCCCAACCAGGGTCGGGCCGGGGTGTTGACGTGCAGCACCTCGTGGTCCGGCACCGAGGTCACCACAATGGGGATGGGGAAGGCCTCCACCAGCTCGCGCTGGGCCTCTGCCGCGCGAGCGCTGGCGGCCAGCTCTTGCTCCACCAAGCGATCGCGGTCCAGCTGCGCCAGCATGCCGTTGAAGGCGGAAAAGAGTTGGCCGATCTCATCACGGCTGTGCCACTCGGCCCGCAAGGTGTAGTCCGCG
>JAIXVK010000639.1 GCA_027483085.1 Comamonadaceae bacterium
GCCCACTTGGACGACGCATACACGGGCTCCCAGGGGGTAGGAAAGTGCGCTGCGAGTGAGCTGGTCACGATGATGTCGCCCGAGCCCCGCGCAATCATGTGGGGCAGCACGTTGTGCACGTTCTTCATCACCACATTCACGTTCAAATTGAGCATGCGGTCGATAGCGTCCGGGTCGTTGTCGACCAAGTCGCCGCCCACATACAGGCCGGCGTTGGCGTGGAACACATCCAAGCGGCCCTCGAGAGCCAGCACTTGGGCGAGCAAGCTCGCGCACTGGTCGCGGTCCAGCAGGTCCAGCACCAGGGGCACCGCTTGGGAGCCCAGGGTGGCGCAGGCTTTGTCCAGCGCGTTGCGGTCGCGGTCAATCAGCACCACGCGGGCACCGGCTTGAACCATGGCGCTCGCACTGGCAAAACCAATGCCCGAAGCGGCACCGGTGACGGCGGCCACTTGGCCTTGAAGGGGTTGCTGTGGGAGAGATGTCATAACTGCGGACATCAAAGTGCGCCCGCGGCTACAACACGGCCGTTCGCATCAAACAAGTGGGCCGCGTCGGCATCGATCTGCACGCCCACGTCGCCGCCCACATGCAGCTCGGTGCGGGTGTTCAGGCGGGCCACCAGTTGGGCGCCGCTCTGGGTGGTCACGTAGATCAGGGTCTCGGCTCCCAGCGCTTCAATCAGCTCTACCTTGGCTTGTACGGCCCCCTCGCCGGCCGGCACCAGCGTGATGCTCTCAGGCCGCAGGCCGATAGAACCGAGCGCAGGCACCTGCACACCGGCCACAGTGGTCACCGAGGGCAGCTTGGCGGCTTCGACCACGTTCATTTGCGGGGTGCCGATGAACTGCGCCACAAACTGGTTGGCCGGGCGGTCATACAGCTCCAGCGGTGTGCCCACTTGCTCGATGTTGCCGTCGCGCAGCACCACCACGCGGTCGGCCAGAGTCATGGCTTCCACCTGGTCGTGCGTCACATAAATAGTGGTGGCGCCCAGGTCGCGGTGCAGCTTGGCAATCTCGATACGGGTTTGGCCGCGCAGTGCGGCGTCCAGGTTGGAGAGCGGCTCGTCAAACAAAAACACCTTGGGTGCCCGCACGATGGCGCGGCCGATGGCCACACGCTGGCGCTGCCCGCCGGACAACTCTTTGGGGGTGCGCTGCAGGTAGTTAGTGAGGTTCAGAATCTTGGCGGCGCGGTCCACCTTGTCTTTGATGATGGCGGGGTCCACATTGGCCAGCTTCAATGCAAAGCTCATGTTCTCGAACACGCTCATGTGCGGGTAGAGCGCATAGCTCTGGAACACCATGGCCAGGTCGCGCTTGCTGGAGGGCTGGTGGGTGATGTCGCGGCCGTCGAGCTGCAGGCTGCCGCCGTCGATGGTTTCCAGACCGGCAATCAGGCGCAAGAGCGTGGACTTGCCGCAGCCGGACGGGCCCACAAACACCACGAATTCGCCCTGCTTGATGGCCAGGTCAATGCCCTTGATGACACGGTGTTCGCCGAACAGCTTTTCAACGCCGCTGAGTTGGAGGTAAGACATGAAAGAGGTCTCCGCTTAAATTGTTTTGTTACTTGACGGCGCCGAAGGTCAGGCCTTGGACCAATTGCTTCTGGCTGAACCAGCCGAAGACCACGATGGGGCCGATGGCCATGAAAGAGGCAGCCGACAACTTGGCCCAGAACAGGCCCTCCGGGCTGGAGTAGCTGGCAATCAGCGTGGCCAGCGTGCCGGCCTTGGCAGCGCTCAGGTTGAGCGACCAGAACGCCTCGTTCCAGCTCAGCACCAGGGTCAGCAAACCGGTAGACGCCAAACCGCCCATGGTGAGGGGCAGCAGCACGTAGCGGAACTCGCTCCACAGCGTGGCGCCGTCCATGCGGGAGGCTTCCAGAATCTCGTTCGGGATTTCCTTCAGGTACGAATACAGCATCCACACCATGATGGGCAGGTTGGACAGCGTGAACACAATCACCAGGCCGGTGCGGGTGTCCAACAGGCCACTGGTTTGCGCCATCACATACACCGGCACCAGGGCGCCCACGGCGGGCATCATCTTGGTGGAGAGCATCCACATCAGGATGTCTTTGGTGTACTTGCCCTTGAAGAAGGCCATCGCATACGCCGCGGGGAAAGCCAGCAGCAAGCCCAGAATGGTGGAGGCCACACTGGTGATGAGCGAGTTGGTGGCGTAGAGCATGTAGTCGCTGCGCTCCTGCACGATCTGAAAGTTCTCCAAGGTCGGGGTGAACAACACCAGCGGCGGCACCGAGATGGCTTGCAGCTCCGTCTTGAAGGCAGTCAGCACCAGCCAGCCCAAGGGGAAAAACAAGAGCAGCGTGACCAACCAGGCCACCACCGTGCGCAGCCAATGCAGCCAGGGGAAAGATTTAGCGTGTGTCATCTGCAACTCACTTATCGAGGTTCTTGCCGACCATGCGGATCAGGAATACGGCGGCGATATTGGCCAGCACCACGGCAAACAAAGCGCCTGCGGAAGCCACACCGGCATCGAAGTTCAGCAGCGCCTGCTTGAAGATCAGGAAGGCCACGTTGGTGCTCGCATCGCCCGGGCCACCACCGGTGGTGGTGTAGATCTCAGCAAACACGCTGAGCAAGAAGATCATTTCGATCATCACCACGACCGCCACCGAGCGGGCCATGTGCGGCAGGTAGAGGTAGCGCAGCTGCTGCAGGTAGTTGGCGCCGTCCATGCGGGAGGCCTCGAGCTGCTCGCGGTTCATGCTCTGGAGCGAGGTGATGAAAATCAGCGTTGCGAATGGCAGCCATTGCCACGACACGATGATGATCACGCTGAGCAGCGGGAAGTCGGTCAACCAGTCCACCGGCGTGCCGCCGAAGAAGAGCCACACCTGAGCCAGCACCCCGTAAATCGGATTCATCATCATGTGCTTCCACAGCAAAGCGTTCACCGTGGGCATGACGAAGAAGGGCGAAATCAACAAAATGCGCACCAGGCCGCGGCCGGGGAACGGATCGTCAATCAGCAGCGCAATCAGGCTACCCAACACCACCGTGATCAGGATCACGCTGCCCAGCAGCAGCAAAGTGTTGAGCACCGCCGTGCCGAACGAGGGGTCGGTCACGAAGTATTCAAAGTTCTCCAAGCCAATGAAGCCGGTCTGGTCGGGCTGCATCAGGTTGTAGCGGATGACTGAGAAGTAAATGGTCATCACCAGGGGCACGATCATCCACAGAAAGAGGGTGATCACTGCCGGCGCCATGAGTGCGCGGGGGATAAATCGGTTCATGAAGATGTCTCTCAGTGAGAGTGGCCGGTCCACACAGGCGCAGACAGCGGCGGAAAACGTGAC
>JAIXVK010000084.1 GCA_027483085.1 Comamonadaceae bacterium
TCGCTGGAAGCACAAATTGCCGCGCTGCGTGCGGAAAACGAATCCTTGCAACAGCAAGTGGTTGCCCAGTTGAGTGGGGCACGCCAGTGGATGATTCGGCGCACCACAGAGATGCAGCGGGACAACCAAGAGCAAAAGCGGGCCGAGACCATGCAGCGCGTGTTCTACCGGATTGCAGAGCGTGCAACCGCCGGCCTCTCGTTTCACGATTTCCTGCAAGTGGTGCACCAGCTGCTGCGCGAGTTGATGTTTGCCGACAACTTCTATGTGGCGCTGCACAACCACGACCTTGGGGTGGTGGACTTTCCTTACTACGTGGATGAGCGGGATGGCGACGAAATGCAGCGCTACGGCGTGCCCTACAAAAAAGGCATGACGGAATACTTGCTAGAGCTTCAACAGCCCTTGCTGCTGGATGCAGCACGCTTTGCAGCGCTGCGTGAAGCGGGCCACATGGCAGATTCCAGCGGAGACTTGACCTTCGCCTCTTGGCTCGGCGTACCGATGCAGATTCATGGCCGGACCTCCGGTGTCTTGGTGGTGCAGGCGTATAGCGACGACGTCATTTACAACGACGAGGATGTGGAGATTCTCGGGTTTTTCGCGAACCACGTCAGTGCCGCCATCGAGCGCTACCAGACCATTGAAGAGCTGCGCAAATCAGAGGCGCGCTACCGCTCGGTGATTGAAAACGTCGGGGTGGGGGTGGTCGTCGTGCAAAACGGTCACATGGTGTTTGTCAACCCGAGCATGGAGCGGATCGTGGGTCACACCACCGAGGCCCTGATGGCCATGCCATTCACCGGCAGCATCCACCCGGACGACGTACCCACCGTCGTCGATCGGCACCAGCGGCGCCTGCGCGGCGAGCCTGTCGAAGAGAACTACAGCTTCCGGGTCATTACCGCCCGAGGCGAGGTGCGCACCCTCGATCTGTCCGCGGTGCTGATTCAGTGGGGTCAGCGGGATGCCACCTTGCTATTTGTGGTCGATGTCACCGCACGGGTGCGCGCAGAGGCCGACCAAAAACGGGCTTTGCAGCAGCAAATTGAACTGAACGATCTCAAGAGCCGGTTCATTTCGGTGGCGTCACACGAATTCCGCACACCACTGGCCACTATCCACGGCTCGGTGGAGTTGCTGAGCCACTACGAAGCCCGCATGAGCACTGAGCAGAAGCGGCTCACCCTGCAGAAAATTGATGACGCGGTGGCGCGTATGGCGCACATGCTGGAGAACGTCTTGGTCATCGGCCAGTCGGCAGCCGGGCGTTTGCAATTCAAGCCACAGGCCTCCGCGATTGCCAGCTTTTGCAGGAGCCTGGTGGACGAACTCCGCAGCACCATGCCGGATGCCTTTCAGAACATCCAGATGACACTGGACCTGCCCGACGAGGGCCTGCGGTTTGAGTTGGACGAAAGCCTGGTCCGCAATATCGTGGGCAACCTGTTGTCCAACGCGATCAAGTACTCGCCCGATGGTGGCGCAGTCACCTTGCGGGTGAAGCCAGTGCAAGCCACCAAGCTGCTGATTGAGGTGTCCGACCAAGGGATCGGCATACCGCCGGCGGACCAACCCAATTTGTTTGAAAGCTTTCACCGCGCGAGCAATGTCGGCAACATCGCCGGAACCGGCCTCGGTCTCTCGATTGTCCGGGACGCGGTGGAATGCCACCGCGGTACGATCAGTCTGCACAGCGCGGCGGGGCAAGGCAGTTGCTTCACCGTGATGCTCGAAGCCCCACCAGCCGACACCGGGAATACGTGATGCACATCTTGATCGCGGAAGACGAACCCTCCCTGCGGGAAAACCTGCAGTGGATGCTCGAGCTGGAAGGCTACGAAGTCACCGCCGCAGAGGATGGCCGTGTGGCCTTGGCGGCCGCCCTGGCCCATCGCCCCGACCTGGTGCTGACCGACGTCATGATGCCGGAGCTGGACGGTTTCGGGCTCATCAAAGCATTGCGCAGCCACCCGGCCACTGCCACCCTGCCGGTGATCATGCTCACGGCCCGCGCCGACCGCAGCGACACCCGCACCGGCATGAACCTCGGGGCAGACGATTACCTTACCAAGCCCTGCCGCCGCGAAGAGCTATTGGCCGCCATCAGCGCCCGCCTGGAGCGCAGCCGTATCCAGCAACTAGCTGCGCAGCGCCTGCAAACCGAGGCTCAACAGGCCATGCAAATCGACACCCTAACCGGACTCCCCGGGCGGGACTTGTTTGAAGAGCAGCTCGATCACGCGGTCAGCACCTGCGAAACCGTGGCCCTGCTCTGCTTCGGGCTGGACGGTTTTTCAAAAATCAACGAATCCCTGGGCACTGGGGTCGGCGATCTTGTTTTGCGCGAGGTAGGCAAACGGCTGCAGCAGTGCATCCGGGGGTCGGTGGCCAGTCACCCGCATGATGTGGTCGGCCGGCTCGGTGGAGACCAATTCGCGGTGTGCGTTACCGGCTTGCCGGATGCCTGCTCTTTGGCTGGCTTTGCCACCGTGGCCTTGAGCGCCTTGGCGCAGCCCTACCGGGTATCTGGACACACCTTGTTCCTGACCGCCAGCGCCGGTGGTAGCACCTACCCGGCACAGGCCGACAGCGTACACGCGCTGCTGCTCAACGCAGAGTCCGCGCTCCACCATGCCAAGCCGGATGGCCCGGGCATGTATGCCTACTTTGACAGCGCCATGAACCGGCGGGTCGCGCGCACCTTACTGATCCACAACGAGCTCCACAGCGCCCTGCATGCCGGTGACCTGGAGCTGTACTACCAGCCCCAGATCCGCATTGCGACCGGCAAAGTCGTGGGCTTCGAGGCGCTGCTGCGTTGGCACCATGCCACCTTGGGTGCGATACCGCCGAGCGAATTCATTCCGATTGCGGAGCAGAGCGGAATCATCGTGCAGGTGGGTGAATGGGTGTTGCGCACCGCCGCGCAACAAACCGCACGCTGGATAGCTCAGGGGCACCAAGGCTTCCGGATTGCGGTCAACATTTCGGCGCGGCAGTTTGTCGGGCAAAACCTGCCGGAACTGGTGGGCCGCATCCTGAAAGAAACCGGCATTCCACCCAGTGCGCTGGAGCTGGAGGTGACCGAAAGCCTGGCCCTGCACAACGTGGCCAACACCCTGGCTACCCTGCACGAGTGCAAAGCACTGGGCGTGCACTTGGCGATGGACGACTTCGGCACCGGGTACTCGAGCCTGTCGTACCTGAAACGCTACCCGCTCGACACCCTCAAAATCGACCAGTCCTTTGTGCGCAACATCCCCCACGACTTGGGCGATGTGGCGATCACCCGGGCCATCGTGGCAATGGCACAGAGCTTCGGCCTGTCACTGGTGGCTGAAGGGGTGGAGACCCCCGAGCAGCTCGCTTATCTGCGCGAGCTGGGGTGCGACGACGCACAAGGCTATTTTTTCAGCCCCGCGGTACCCGCCCCGCAGGCCGAGCGCTTTTTTACCGAGCCGCAAAACACCGCGCTACCGGCGTAAAAAAGGCCACCACAGTGGCCTTTGGCAAACTGGGGCAAGGCGCCCCGCAGGTCACTCGGCCCAGACCACCAGCCCGCTCCAAGAGGTGAGCAGCACCACGATGCCGAACACAATCCGGTAGTACGCAAAGCCGACAAAGCTGTGGGTAGAGATGAACTTGAGCAACCAGCGCACGCACAACCACGCGCTGATGAATGAGAACACCAGCCCGACGCTGAACATCGGCACATCCGCCACCGACAACAGGCCACGCTCTTTGTAGAGGCTGTAGGCACCCGCGCCAATCAGGGTCGGAATCGCGAGGAAGAACGAAAAATCGGTAGCCGCCTTGCGCGACAAGCCCAGCAACATGCCGCCAATGATGGTGGCGCCACTGCGGCTGGTGCCAGGCACCATGGCCAGGCACTGCACCAGCCCCACTTTCAGGGCGTCCAGCGGGCTCATGTCGTCCACGTTGTGCACCCGCACTGCGGTGCCACCGGCGCTCTGGCGGCGCTCGGCCCACAGAATGATGAAGCCGCCCACAATGAAGGTAGTAGCCACCACCGCCGGAGTGAACAAATTCGCTTTGATGGCCTTGCCGAACAGCAGGCCCAGAATGACGGCGGGGAAGAAACCGATAAAGACATTCAGCGCAAAACGCTGGGCCGAACGCTCTGCCGGCAGGGCGACGATGGTGTCGCGGATCTTTTGCCAATAGACCAGAATCACAGCAAAAATTGCACCGGTCTGGATCGCAATATCAAACACCTTGGCTTTGGCATCCACAAAGCCCAAGAGCGAGCCCGCGAGAATCAGGTGCCCGGTGCTCGAAATCGGCAAAAACTCGGTCAGCCCTTCCACCACGCCCATGATGGCGGCCTTGATCAACAACGTAATATCCAAAAAATCTCTCCCTGAAATACAAGCCAAATTGGCCTCTGGCGCTCATTTTATATGCGCGAGTAGCTCACATTTTGATAGCAACTACTCGTAGCGCAGGGCCTGGATCGGCAGCAACTTGGCCGCACGCCGCGCCGGGTAGTAGCCAAAAAACACCCCCACCACCGCCGAGAACCCCACCGCCAGCAGCACCGAGCCTGCACTCAACGCCACCTGCCACCCCGCGAAGTGTCCCACACCCCAGGTGGCCAGCGCCCCGAACGCGACCCCGATAGCGCCACCCAACAGGCTCAGCGTGACAGCTTCAATCAAGAACTGCGCCAGGATGTCCCGCCCCCGGGCCCCCACCGCCATGCGCAGCCCGATCTCGCGGGTGCGCTCAGTCACGCTGACCAGCATGATGTTCATGATGCCAATGCCGCCAATCAGCAGGCTGATGCCCGCCACCGCGGCCAACAGCAGCGTCATGACACGGCTGCTTTCCTCCTGGGCCTGCAAAATCTCGGTCAGGTTGCGCACCACAAACGGGTCTTCAATGCCCTCTTGCACCTTGAAGCGCTGGCGCAGCAGGTCTTTGATGCTGTCTTCCACCGCCCGCAGGTCCTGCCCTTCACGCACCTTCACGCTGATGCTGCCCACCCGCTTGAGCCGGCTGGTTGCGTCGCCACCCCAGATGCGGTTGCGCAAGGTGCCCAGCGGCACCATGACCACATCGTCCTGGTCTTGGCCCATCGAGTTCTGGCCCTTGGGCGCGAGCACGCCGATCACCGTCATCGGTATGTTGCGCACCCGCACCACCTGCTCGATCGGGTCCTGGTCTCCGAACAGCTCGCGGGCCACGGTGCTGCCGATCCACGCCACTTTGGCCGAGCCGGCCAGTTCACCGGCGTCAAACATGCGGCCGGCAGCCA
>JAIXVK010000379.1 GCA_027483085.1 Comamonadaceae bacterium
TACGGCGATAAAAAAGGCTTGTTTGCTGCGGTAGTGGAGCAGGTGGACGCGCAGCTGGTGCAAGCTGCCATGGCAGCAAGCCAAGACGTGATCGCGAAAGGTGGTGGTGCGTGGGATTCATTTTTGGCCTCCATCGACACCGTGCTGCAAGCCGGTACCAACGCACCCATGCGCCGCCTGATGCTGGTGGACGCGCCCGCGGTGCTGGGCGCGCAGGTGTGGGGTGACATCCGCCAACGGCAGGGCTTGGGCGCCATGCGCGGCAGCATCGCCGCCATACAGGCACATGGCATCTTTCAGGGGCACGATGCAGAGCGCTTGGCGCGCATCGTGTTGGGCGCGCTGTATGGCGGCATGGACTCTCTGCCGGACGATGAGGCTGGCGTGCAAGATGCGCTGGCTGACACTCGGCAATGCCTGGTCGCCATGCTGGAAGGCCTGCGAAACAAGGATGTGCGATGACAGCTGAAACCACACTTCAACTCGGCACCGAGACCAGTACGGTGCTGTGCGTTGAAGACGGCCATGTAGTTTTGCAACAAGAGCTGCCACTTGGCACCGCATCGCTGGCCCGTCAATGGATGCGGCACACACCGCCCACGCCGTTGGACATTGAACACGCCATAGAGGTGACTGAGGACGTGCTGATGCCGCTTGCTGCCAAGCTGGCTCGCACCGATCAGTTACAGCTAAGCAGCTCAGGTGCGGCGTTGATATTGCAAGGTGTGGGCGCTGTGCCGGATGCCGTCCTGCACTTGAGTCTGGATGAGGTGGAAGAACTGTTCAACCGCATCGCCATGGTCAGCCAAGGCCGGCCGATCGGGCATGAAGCCTTGCCTACGGAGCCGGAGTTTTATGCGGCGATGGTGATCGTGCGGGAGTGCTTGCACCACCTGAGGTTTGGCGGGGTGGTGGTGCTGGTTAGTCAAGCAGTGTTTCTAAAACGTGTTTCTCTTCAAGTTGCAGCATTCTCCAATTTGGTCCACGCGACATCGGATGAAAATGCACTTTTGTCATAAGGCCAATGCTGGAATCCAGTCATCGTTTTGAGGTCAACTTTATCTAGGTTCGGGATATCGCATTTGATGATTTCTAATACTCTTTCGTTGTTAACAGCTAAGTTATCGAAAAGGGCATATCTGTTGCAAAGAACAGCGAAATTCTCACCTTGGGATGTCAGTCCGTTGAAAACCAGATAAACCATCTCAATCCAAGACAACTGCGCACGTACTAGAGATGCGTAATGACGCTTGTCAGCATTGCTTAGAGTTGAAGTGTCAATCCACAAAAACAATCTATAGAGTGTCCGAAGCACTGCATCTAGGTCAGATCTTTTACTTTCAAATATTTTTTCGTAACCTTTGCTGGCTTCGATAAATAGATTCACTTTCGTCTGCAGGTCCATCTTGCCTTCGAGGTAGTCACCTCTTTCAATCGTTTTAGCGATGGTTGCAATAGAGCTTTGATGGGACGGCGAAGGTGTGTCGCTAGCGAAATTTTTGCGATGCCATGCAGCTAACGTGAGTTTCCCGGTCGTGCCGTCTTCATCTCGGATGTTATCGACAAGCTGCCTGTAGGTGCCTAGCCAAGCAAAGAGTGATTGTTCAAAGCTCTGCTTTGCGTTTAGGACATTCGCGTGCTTGATTTGTTCGAGTGACGCCTTCAGTTCTTTCTGTTGGATACGAATATTGATCAATACCAACAAAACAGTTGCAACCCCTACCAAAGGATTTACAAGTCCGCCAACAAAATCGCCGAACTGCCCCCAGTGCTCGGTGCTTGCCGAAAAGTCAAATGAATGGAATCTCCAGATAAAGCTGCCGACAATGATCGCCACACAAATCACTACTGCGGCAGCGATCAAATAACCTTGATTCAGTAGGTCGTTTCCTGCATCACTACTACTTCCTGTTTTTGTCATTCTTGTCTCCACAGTAATTTGTTTCTAGTTAGCGAGCGCATCATTTCACCCCCATCACTTTCACTTTCATATTCGGCGTCTCCCCAAACATCTCCGGCGCGTACATTGCCTCCACGCGTGAGGGTGGCAGTGAAAACTCGCCCACGTTGTTTAAGCGGATGGTGTATTCCATCTTGATCACGCCTTTGGGCAGGTACTCGTAGTAGCTGCGGAAGGATTCGAAGCTGCGTTCCTCAAATGCCGGCCAACCGTCGCCCTCGCGTTTCTCGCCTTGCGTGGCGATCTCGCTGTCGCGGCCCAGGCCGCTGCCCAGGATCGTGGCGCCGCCGGGCACGGGGTCGGTGATGGCGACCCATGTCATGTCGGCGCTCGCGTTCACTTCGATGCTGATGCGCAACACGTCACCGCGCGTGAAGCTGCCGGCCGGCAGGCTCTTGTTGGCCTGCTCCACGGGTGTGATGGTTTTCTTGATCTGGTAGCCCGCAAAGAACGGCGCTTTCAGTTGCACTGCTGCTACGGACTGCAGTGTGAGCCACGGCTTGCCCGCGCCTTGGTGGGTCACGTTCAGCGTGTCTTTGGCTGAAGTTTTGCTCCAGGGCAGGAACATGGTGTTGTTCTTCAGGTTGCCCGGTGACGCAGGCGCGCCAAACATCGTGGTCTGGTGCGCAGCGCCGGATGCATCGGTGGTTTTGATCCGCTCTACCTTGCTCCAATCCACTGCAGCAGAGCCTGTGCTCATGCTGGCCTTGGTGCTACCGGCCACCGGCACCGCTTCAAACTTGGCGCTGAATTTTTCCAAGGCCAGCCCACCCCACAGGTTGGCAGTGGTGGTGTGCCAAGCGCCGTTTTGCTGGCGGCTGATGAAGCCGTTGGCCAGGCGGCCCATGTCGTCTTTCCACGCCGGGTCGTCCAGCACGCTCAAGATCAGGCGCGCGGTGTTCACGTCGCCACTTTGCATCAGCCACCACCAGTAATCGTCCTTCTCGGTGCTGAAGATCATCTTGGTGCCCTGGTAGCTGATGCGGCTGCGCAGGATTTGGTTGGCTTCGGCAATACGCTTGTCGCGCTCGGGTATATCGGTCACGCGCTTCAAGATGTTGAGCCAGTCAATCACCGCATGCGTGGGCCACTGGTTGGGTGCGATGGTAATGCTGTTCACCATGCGGCCTTGTGCTTTGCCGTAGCGTGACAGCGCTTCGATGGCAGCCAGCTTGCGCATGTCCAGGTCTTTGCGGGGGCTCCAGAACTCGCGCTGGATGCGGCCTTCCACAAAGGCAATCAGGCCACGCTCCATGGGCGCGCGAATTTCGTCGCTCAACGCAAACGCTGGGTCAATGCTTGCTGCCTCATGGGTCGCGGCCAGCAGGTAGGCGGTCAGTGTGTCGCTGCCGCGGTTGGCCTCTCCATCGCGCGGCGGGAAGTAGTTGGCCAGGCCGTCACTATCCAGGTAGCTTGGGATTTGCGCCGCCACGCTTTGCCACAGTTTGCCGTCGCGCAGACCCACGCTCTTGCTGGTCTTTTGCTCCAGGCA
>JAIXVK010000528.1 GCA_027483085.1 Comamonadaceae bacterium
GACCTTGCCAAGGCCTTTGAGCACTACAAGATCGCGCTCAAGCTCAATCCCCAGCACAAGGGCGCCCATGAGTACATCGGCGAGGCCTACCTGATGGACCGCAAACCCGCGCAGGCTGCGCAGCATTTGGCCGATCTTGAGAAGATCTGTGGCAATCGCTCGTGCGAGGAGTACCAAGACTTGGAGAAAGCCATCGCGGCTTACCGTAAGGCCAACCCTTGAGCCTTACGTCCGGCAGGGGGCGTGGCCCCCTTGCCGTGTTGCCCCCTTATGGGTGAGAGGGCGCTACAAATACGACTCAGGTCCCGGGTTCCGGCTCAGTCGTGGCGGGCGCTTCAAAGCAATCCCGGAAGGTAAAGTAAAACGAAGTGAAAAACATGGTCGCCAGGGCGAGGCCAGCCGGGAACATGATGGCGTTAATCAGGGCAGGGCTACCTAGCAAACTCACCAAAATCGCCACGCTCATGGCGACCCCGAGAAACGCGGCCATCCAAACCAAGCCGAAGACCGTAAAAGCCCAAAAGTTTCGCAAGCAAGCAACAGCACTGAAAAATAGGCTCTTCATGGGGGTGATGCCATGCCAATGCACTAATGCTGGCGCATGCCAAAACAGCAAGGACAAGGGCAGATACAGCACCATGGCCACCAAGGCGGCAGACTGAAAATCGCCTTGCAGCACGACCTCGGGAGACAGCTCACCGCCTAGAAGATACACGCGCGCAAACTGCCCGCCGTCCACCGTGGCAGAAATGCCCATGACTAATATAAAACCCACGGCATAGAGCACGCCCAGCACCACCATGGAGCGCAGTCGGTCTTTGCCGGCGCGGAAGCCGGCGATCAGCACTTGGGGCATCGGGAATTGCCCTTGCTCCGCGATCTGCGTGGCTGCCATGAGCCCCAGGGTAGCTGCCGGCAACAGGACCAGCGCCAAAGGTGTTCCGATCACCGGCAAAAGGCTCAAGAGCGATACCGCCGCCATGAACATAAAAAACAGGCCGGTGAACGCCAGTGGCTGGCGCAAAAAGGTGCGCACCCCTTGCTTGAACCATAGGACACCCTGGCGGGGAGGAACGATCTGGAGTTTCATGCGGTGTGCGGCTCTGGATTCATTAAAGTGGACAGCGTGAGGGGCGACGCAATACGTTGCTTCAGCACCCGCTCAAAGTGGGTCGGGTCGTGGGGTTTGAGCATCGAGGCTTCGCGCGGCAGGTACCAATCCCACAGGCGCGAGAGCCAGAAGCGCAGTGCGCCGGCCCGCAACATCGCGGGGAACAGTTCGCGCTCTTGGGGTGTCAAGGGGCGCACGCTTTCGTAGGCTTGGACAAAAGCGCGGCTACGCTCCAGATCGGCGACTCCGGTGGGCAGGTCTATGCACCAGTCGTTGAGGCACACCGCCAGATCGAACAGCCAGGCATCGGTGCCGGCAAAGTAAAAGTCAAAGAAACCGCTGAGGCGGGGTTCGCCATTCACCTTGTCAAACATCACGTTGTCGCGGAATAAGTCCGCGTGGATAGCGCCATGCGGCAGGGCGGTGTAGGCGCTCTGTGCGGCTACATGGTTCTGGTAAGCCAGCTCACTCTGGATCAGCGCAGCTAGGGGTGCTTCAAGGTGTGGCAGCACAACCGGTACCGTCTCATTCCACCACGGGAGCGCACGCAGGTTGGGCTGTTGCATGCCGAAGTCACGGCCGGCCAGGTGCATGCGTGCGAGCATGGCGCCCACCTGCTGGCAGTGTTCCACGCCGGGGCTCAATTCACTCTTGCCTTTGAGGCGGTTCACCACGGCGGCAGGTTTGCCGTTCAGGCTGTGCAACACATCGCCATCGCGGTTGGCTGCAGGGTCCGGCACGGGGATGCCATGGAACGCCAAGTGCTTCATCAGCCGCAGATAAAACGGCAACTGCTGCGCCGTCAGCCGCTCGAACAGGGTCAGCACATAGGGCGCCTGATCGGTAGTGACAAAGTAGTTGGTGTTCTCAATGCCGCCGGAGCAGCCCTCCATGGTTTGGAGAGTGCCCAATTGCAGGGAGGAAAGAAAAGTGCTGGCCTCGTCAAGCGAGACCTCTGTGTAAACCGCCATGGCGCAATTGTAGGTGGGGCAATGACCTGCAAAGTGGCGCAACTTGGGACGGCAATTCGTCGCCGGGCCGCCCCAAGACGAATTAGCCCCCTGAGGGGGCAGCGACCCGCGCAGCGGCGGAGCGTGGGGGCTGTGAGTGCTTGCGTGGGGGCACAATAGCCTTTATGACCGAACCCAAGAAAACCCTGCTGCTGGTGGATGGCTCCAGCTATTTATATCGCGCCTTTTTTGCCGGCGGGGACAGCATGAGCGTGACGCTGCCGGACGGCACCGTCCAGAAAACCGGTGCAGTGCGCATCATGATCAACATGATGAACAGCCTGCGCAAGGAATACCCGGCCGACTATGTGGCCTGCGTGTTCGATGCCAAAGGCCCGACCTTCCGCGACGAGATTTACCCCGAGTACAAAGCCCACCGCGACCCGATGCCCGACGATCTGCGCAGCCAGATCGCGCCCATCCACGAAATCGTGCGCCTGCTGGGCTGGACCGTGCTGGACGTGCCCGGCGTGGAAGCGGATGACGTGATCGGCACCCTGGCGGCCACCGCCGCTTCGCAAGGCATTGAAGTAATTGTGAGCAGCGGCGACAAGGACTTGGCGCAGCTGGTCAATGAGCACATCACCATCATCGACACCATGAACGGCAAGCGCCGCGATTTGGCCGGAGTGGAGGCCGAGTTCGGCGTGCCAGCCCGCCTGATGCTGGACTACCAGACCCTGGTGGGCGACACGGTGGACAACGTACCCGGCGTGGCCAAGGTCGGCCCCAAGACGGCGGTGAAATGGCTGCAGCAGTACGGCTCGCTGCAAGGCGTGGTGGACAACGCTGCCCACATCGGCGGTGTGGTGGGCGAGAACCTTCGCAAGGCGCTGGACTGGTTGCCCACCGGTCGCACACTGCTGACTATCAAGACCGACTGCGACCTCACGGGTTGGGTTGATGGCTTGCCTGCTATGGATTCGATAGCTGCTGGCGCACAGGATACGGGCGCTCTGCGTGCTTTTTATGAGAAATATGGTTTCAAGGGGCTGGCCAAGTCGGTAGGTGGCGCTGAAACTTCGGCTGCCGCTCCAGCGCCTGCGACCCGCGCTTCAGAGCCGGGCTTGTTTGACGAGCCTGTTGGCGAAGCTTCGGCGCTCGTATCCCGCGTGAGCACGGTGGAATACGAAACCGTCTTTACGCACGAAGCTCTGGACGCCCTGATCTCGCGCATTCATGCGGCCCCGCTGACGGCCTTGGATACCGAGACCACCTCGCTGGATGAAATGCGCGCCGAGATCGTGGGCATCAGCTTCAGCACCGAGCCTGGCAAAGGCGCCTACATCCCGGTGGCGCACCGTTACCCCGGCGCGCCCGAGCAGTTGGACCGTGATGCGGTGCTGGCCAAGCTCAAGCCCTGGCTGGAGAACCCGCAAGCTTTAAAGCTGGGCCAGCACATCAAATACGACCGCCATGTGTTTGCCAACCACGGCATCGAAGTGCAAGGCTACGCCCACGACACCATGTTGCAGAGCTATGTGCTCGAAGCCGACAAGCCTCACGGCTTGGCGAGCCTCGCCGAGCGCCACCTGGGGCGCAGCGGCATCAGCTTTGAAGACCTCTGCGGCAAGGGCGCAAACCAAATCAGCTTTGACCAGGTCGACATTGCCAAGGCCGCCGAATACGCCTGTGAAGACTCGGACCAGACGCTGGATGTGCACTTGGCACTCTGGCCGCAGATCGAGGCCAACGACAAGCTGAAGTTCATTTACGAGCTGGAGATTGCCAGCAGCGAAGCGCTGTACCGCATTGAGCGCAATGGCGTGCTGATCGACGCGCCCACGCTGGCAGCTCAAAGCCACGAACTGGGCCAGCGCATCCTGCAGCTGGAAACCGAGGCCTACGAGATTGCCGGCCAGCCTTTCAACCTGAGCAGCCCCAAGCAGCTAGGCGAAATCTTCTTCGACAAGCTAGGCATGCCGGTGGTGAAGAAAACCGCCACCGGTGCGCGCAGCACCGATGAAGAAGTGCTGGAGAAACTGGCAGAAGACTATCCGCTACCCGCCAAGCTGCTGGAGCACCGCAGCCTTGCCAAGCTCAAGGGCACCTACACCGACAAGCTGGCCTTGCTGGCCCTTCCCAGTGACGGCCGTGTGCACACCCACTATGCGCAAGCGGTGGCGGTGACCGGGCGC
>JAIXVK010000364.1 GCA_027483085.1 Comamonadaceae bacterium
ACGGGCAAAGGCTTGGCAATCCAATACCCTTGGGCTTTCTGGCAACCCATGGCCGACATTAGCACGGCTTGCGCCTCGGTTTCAATGCCTTCGGCCACAGTGCCGAGTTTGAGCGTTGCAGCAACCCGCAAGGTCGCTTCGATCAGTACCCGGTGGTACTCGCTCTTGTCGAGCAAGTTCACAAACGACCGATCGATCTTGACCGAGTGAACCGGCAGCTCGTGCAAGCACGCAAGGGACGAGTAGCCGGTACCGAAATCGTCCAGCGACAGCGCAATACCCATCGCCCGCAGGTCTTGCAAGGTACTTTGCACCAGCGCATCTTGTGCTGCCAAACTCTCGGTGACTTCCAGCACCAGCTGGAAGGGCTCCATATTGGCCAGGCGCAGGGCGTCCCGCACCGCCTCCACCAGCCCCGGCTCCCGGAGTTGCGCCCGGGACAGGTTGACCGACACACTGGGTGGCGCCTCCGGCCCCAGCACACGCTGCATTTTTTCAAAAGCCTGGCAGGCCTCTTGCAACACGAACTGACCCAGGGCGGCGATCAAGCCGCAAGACTCCGCCAGCGGAATAAAGTCCACCGGCGACACTGCGCCACGCACCGGATGGTGCCAACGCACCAAGGCTTCCATTCCCGCCAGCCCGTATCCGGGCAGATCCACAAGCGGCTGGTACACCACCGACATTTCACGTTGGGCCAGCGCATCGCGCAGGTCGTTTTCGAGCGCCACGGAATTGCTGACCTGGGAACGCATGGCAGGGTCGAACACCACATAGCGCGCGCGGCCCGTGCGTTTGGCTTCATACATGGCAATGTCAGCGTCACGCAGCACGCTGTCAGCATCGGGCTCGGCGTGGGCGCTGGTCACGATACCGATACTCACCGTCGAAATCACCCGGTGCCCCTCCACGGTGTAGGGCACAGCCAAGGTGTCCAGCAAACGGCTCGCGACATGGATCGCATCGAGATCGCCCCGGATGTCATCCAGCAGCACCACGAACTCGTCTCCGCCGATACGGGCCGCCACTTTTTCGAAGTCGTCGCCCAGGGTAAAGGCATCACCCGGCCGGAGGCTGTCTTCGAGGCGGCGCGCAATTTGTCGCAGCAGACCGTCGCCTACCGTATGCCCCAGGGTGTCGTTGACCTGCTTGAAGCGGTCAAAGTCCATGAACAAGACGGCGAAGTGGTAGCCCGGCTCGGTGCGGTGCCGCTCAATCGCCGTGCGGATCAACTCCAGCATCACGGTCCGGTTGGGCAAGGCCGTCAAGTCGTCAGTGCGCGCGGCAGAGCGGAGCTGCTGCTCCAAGGCCTTTTGGGCATTGACGTCCATCGCCACCCCGGCAATACGCAGCACCCGGCCTTGCACCGTGCGGTCCGCCGCGCGGCCTGCAAACAAAATCCAGATCCAGCGACCGGACTGATGCCGCAAGCGCACCGAGAGCCGGTGCTCGTGGGTTTCATCCAGCAGGTGTTGGCGAATCGACTCCTTCCAGGGCAACCAATCGTCCGGGTGAATCAATGTTCTCCAACTCGCTGCGTGGGGGGACAAAACCCCGTCGGGATAGCCGAGGAACTGCTGCATGCGGCGGTTCCAGCCCACGCTGTTGTCCACCAGGTCCCAATGCCAAATCCCCAAGCCAGCCCCGGATACGGCCAGCGACAAAATCTCTTGCTGGGAGCGCACTTCACTCAAATCGGTCGCCACCAGCACCCAACCGGCGTCGCCGCCTGCAGGGTCTGCAATCGGCTGCATGTCCACCAGCACCCAGCCCCGCAGGCCTTGCCTTGTCAGGATGCGGACCTCACGCTTGATACCACGGCCTTGAGCCAGGGCTTCGGTGAACTCTGAAAAATGCGTCGGATCCGCACTGCGCCCCCGCAACAACGTGCCGATCCGGCGGCCTTGCGCCGCCTCGCTGGTGTAGCCGGTGAGCTCGGTGAATGCCTGGTTGATCCAGGTCACCCGGTGGGAGGCATCGGTAATGGCAATCGCATTGGAGCTGATTTCGGCGACAGTCGCCATGCGCTTGAGCCGCTCGGCTTGGCGCGATAACTCTTCGTATTGGCGGCGCACCGCCCGGGCAGTGGGCTCCACCAGAAACACCGCCAGCGCAAGGATCAGGAGCACGATCCCACCGACGATGGCCCATATCGTGCTGATCACGCGGTGACTGCGCTGCGAGGTGTCCGCGGCCAACTGCTGCGCCAAGGTGTACAGCGTCATCTCCGCACGCGCGATGACCAGCATGGTGCTGCGGACCTCCGTGTCCTGCAGCGCCCGCGGCGTCTCGCCGGACAGATTAGCCCGGTCGAGTGACGCCCACAGGGCCTCGCGGACTACCAGCCAATCCTTCAAGGCAGCAATGGTTTCCCGGGAAGAAAGCGGGGCACTCTCCGACTGGCGGCGCTGCATTTGATCCAGCACATCTGCCTCTTTGCGCAGTCGCAGCGTGGTGGACGCCAGCGCCTGCCAACGATCCGGGTCCGGCGCTTGCGCCTTCGGGTCGGGTACCAACAGGCTGAGCCGCTGCAGCAACACCCGCTGCTCGGACACGCTGTGCAATATGTGCAGGTCCAATTGCCGGTCTTCCTGCCACTGCAAAGACAAAACGGCACGGGAAATCCCGAGCACCAACAGCAGCAGCAACACCCCGTACATGGCGCAGCGCACCAGCACATGGGTGTACAGCCCGCCCGAAGGAGGCACTCGGAATCGCTGCATCAGCACGCGGGGGGTAGCCACAAATCGCGGAGTGTGATGCAGCGCTGGATCAGCGAGCGATGCGTCAAGCCGCCAGCGCCAGGCGCATGGCGTCGACGACCGACTTGTAGTCCGGCTTGCCGAAAATGGCACTGCCTGCCACAAAGGTGTCTGCACCGGCATCGGCTACGCGGCGGATGTTGTCGGTCTTGATGCCACCATCCACTTCAAGGCGGATGTCTTTACCGCTTGCGTCGATGCGCTTGCGCACTGCCTCGATCTTGCGCAAGGCCGAGTCAATAAAGCTCTGCCCGCCAAAGCCGGGGTTCACGCTCATGATGAGAATCAGGTCGATGTCGTCGATCACCCAGTCCAGCACATCCAAAGGCTCGGCGGGGTTGAACACCAAACCGGCTTTTACGCCCTTGCTCTTGATCGCCTGCACGCTACGGTGCACATGGCCGGAGGCATCGGGGTGAAAACTGATGTAGTCCGCACCGGCCTCGGCAAAGCTGGCCGCCAGCGCATCCACCGGGGAAATCATCAAATGCACATCAATCGGCACTGCCACGCCGGCCGCTGTTTTGGCATGGGGCTTGAGTGCACTGCAAATCATGGGGCCGAAGGTCAGGTTCGGCACATAGTGGTTGTCCATCACGTCAAAGTGAATCCAGTCCGCACCTGCCGCGATAACGTCAGTCACTTCTTGACCCAAACGGGCAAAGTCGGCGGAGAGGATGGAGGGAGCAATGCGAAAGGTCATAACAACGACGTCCGGTTGGGGGTGAGCGGGTTTATAGGGGTATTTCGGATTGCTTATTTTCGCAGGTAGCATTGCCCGATGGCCAAATATGCTTTTATGGTGGAAGTCAGCCCCCAATACCTGGCGGACCAATCCGCCCCGAACGAAGACCTGTACGTCTTCGCCTATACCGTCACGATCACCAATGTCGGCGAGGTGACAGCCCAATTGATCTCGCGCACCTGGAACGTCAACGACGCGACCGGGCATACTGAGCGCGTCAAAGGGCTGGGGGTGGTGGGGCAGCAACCCCTGCTCAAGCCCGGCCAGGCCTTCGAATATACGAGCGGCACCCGTTTGCGCACCCCCACCGGCACCATGCACGGCAGCTTTTTCTGTGTAGCCGAGGATGGTGAAAAGTTTGATACCGATATCCCGATGTTCGTTCTGGACGCCCTGAGCGACGCCGGCGGCTCGCGCACCTTGCATTGAGTAACGCCATGGCCCAAGACGACCTCTCGACCCTGCTGGAACAACTGGAACACCCCACCACCGGGGTGGAGCGCCACATTTGGCTGATCCGCTTGATTACCTGGGTGCGCGGGGCCGAAGACGCGCCGGAAGCACCCGTTGCACGCGTGACGCTGCTCCTCGATGTGCTGGCCGCGCGCCCCCACACCACCAGCCTGCTGCGCAGTTGGTGGGCCGAACTGCTGGGTACTGTCGACGGCAGCACCTTGCTCTCGGACTACGGCTTCGGGTCCCGCAACGCCTTCATGAGCGAGCTCATGGAGCGCTTGAACCGTAAGCTCCTGCCGGCCACGCCGGAAACCCAAGACGCCTCTGAATTGTTTGCACTGGTGCTCAACGACCCGCGGGATGCGCGCTGGATCGCTGCACTCCCGGCAGATGCCCTGACACGGCTGGCAACCCTGCTTTCTTTGTCGGTGCCGCCCCCCGGGCCTGTGGGTGCTTTGCGGCCGGTCAGTGTCTGGCAGCACACCTTGCTCAATGCATTAACGTTTTGTGTCAGCCAGATCCGGGCCACAGGCTTCTCCCAGGAAATGCGGCTGCGCATGAGCAGCCCGGTGCGGGATGGCAGCCCGTTCCACACCCTTGCCGCCGACCTCGACAAGGTCATCGACACCTGGCTGGGCGGCGCCAACACCGGCGCTGCCGCGCAGCACTTCCGCACCCAGCTGGATGCCTGCCGGCAGGCCGCTGCCACGGTGTACTCCCACCTGGATGCGCATGGCATTTCGGTGGATCTGGTGTTCCGCCTTCGCCAGCTCCGCGAGCGGGTCTTGCGGGTGCGCGCTTTGCTGGACTGCCTGCTCGACGACACCGACCACACCAGCACCGCCAGGCTGCTCTCGCACCTGGCCAGCGTCGGACAGGAGCAACGCAGCGTGGGCGCCTTGATTGCCTCCAACTCCTCGCTGCTGGCGGCCAAGGTGGCAGAGCGCAGCTCCGAAACCGGCGAACACTACATCACCCGCAACCGCGCGGAATACCGGGCCATGCTCGGCAACGCGGCTGGCGGCGGGGCCTTGACGGCCCTGACCACCGCAATGAAGTTCGGCATCATGGCGCTGGGGCTGTCTGCGTTTTGGTACGGGTTCTGGTCGGGCGTGATGTATGCCGCCAGCTTTGTGCTGATCCAGATGCTGCATTTCACGCTGGCCACCAAACAGCCCGCGATGACGGCCCCTGCCATGGCCGCCAAGTTGAAAGACATTTCAGACTCGCAAGCGCTGCAGGCCTTTGTGGACGAGGTCACCCACCTGGTGCGCTCGCAGATGGCGGCCATATTGGGTAACGTGGTCTTGGTGTTTCCGGTCACGGTGCTGCTGTCCACCGCCATGGTGCTGACCACCGGTGCGCCAATGCTCACCCCCGAAAAAGCTGATTACGTGCTGCACTCGCTCACGCTGCTCGGGCCCTCGTTGCTGTTTGCGGCGTTCACCGGCGTGTTGCTTTTCTCGAGCAGCATTGTGGCGGGCTGGGTCGAAAACTGGTTTGTGCTGCACCGCTTGGACTCCGCCATCCGCTACAACCCCCGCATCACCGCGTGGCTGGGCGCGCTGCGGGCTGATCGCTGGGCCCAGTTCATGCGGCACAACATCTCGGGCCTGGCGGCCAACATCTCGCTGGGCATGATGCTCGGCTTGGTCCCCGCCATCCTGGCATTCGTGGGCCCGGCCCTCGACGTGCGCCACGTCACGTTGTCAGCCGGTCAATTGGGCGCGGCCTGCGCGGCGCTGGGCTGGGAGGTGGTGCGCAGCCCGGCCCTGTGGTGGGCGGCAGCCAGCATCCCGCTGATCGGCCTACTGAACGTGGGCGTGAGCTTTTACCTCGCATTCAGGGTGGCCCTGCAGGCTCACAATATCTCGGGGGTAGACCGCTCCCGCATCCGGTCGGCCATCTGGCAACGCCTGCGCGCAGCCCCGATGAGCTTTTTGTGGCCCGCCAAAGAATGAGTTCCCCGGGTGAGTTTGAGCTGATCGCGCAGTATTTTGCGCGCGCCCACCGGCCGCTGCCCACCCAGGTGGTGCTGGGCATTGGCGATGACTGCGCCCTGCTGCAACCCACCCCCGGCATGCAATGGGCCATCAGCAGCGACATGCTGGTCAGCGGGCGCCACTTTTTTGCCGATGTGGATCCGCGCACCTTGGGCCACAAGGCACTGGCCGTGAACCTGAGCGATCTGGCCGCCTGCGGCGCTACGCCTGTGGGCTTCACCCTGGCGCTGAGCCTGCCAGAGGCCAATGCCCAATGGCTGCATGACTTTTCGCAAGGCCTGTTTGCGTTGGCCGATGCCCATGGCTGCCCCTTGGTGGGTGGCGACCCCACCCAAGGCCCGCTCAACATCTGTATCACCGTGTTTGGCGAAATCCCGCCCGGCCAAGCGCTGCTGCGTAGCGGAGCGCAGGCGGGCGACGACATCTGGGTCAGCGGCACGCTGGGCGACGCGGCCTTGGCGCTGCATTGCCTCTGGGGCCGCGATGCACTGCCGGCGCCCGACTTGGCACGAGCCCGCCAGCGCCTGGAGCAACCCAGCCCCCGGGTCGCCTTGGGCCAAGCCTTGCGCGGTGTCGCCCACGCCGCAGCCGATGTCAGCGACGGCTTGTTGGGCGACCTGGGCCACATTCTCAAAGCCAGCAAGGTCGGCGCTGAGTTGATGGCTGCTGACGCTATGACTTTAATAGCTAGCAGCGCATATTCCACGAGTGCTAACGGCCAATTTGACCCTCAATCGGATCGTACTGCTGCAGTGCTCGAATATGTGCTGAGCGGCGGCGACGACTACGAACTCGTGTTCACCGCAGCCCCGGCTGAGCGCGAGGCCATTGCCGCTGCAGGCACGAAGAGCAACACCCGCGTCACCCGTGTCGGCACGGTGACCTCAGCGCCTGGCGTGCGGGTACTGTGGCCGGACGGCAGCCAGGCGCTTGGCAAGTGGGCCAGCTTTGACCATTTCAAAGCGGTAGCCAC
>JAIXVK010000077.1 GCA_027483085.1 Comamonadaceae bacterium
AAGGTCGCACGCCAGTTGCGCAGGAACAGCCACACCACAATCACCGCCAGCACAGCGCCTTCGTAGAGCATGGTCATGGAGGCATCAAACTCTTCGGCCACGGGCTTCACAAAGTCAAACGCGTAGGTGAGTTCAATATCAGGGTGCTGAGCTTTGAGTTCTTCGAGCGCGGCATTCACTGCAGCCCCCACTTCGACCTCACTGGCACCTTTGCTACGGGTAATCTCAAACCCCACCACCGGCACACCGTTGAGCAGCGCGGCCGCGCGAGGCTCGGCGATGGTGTCTTTGACAGTGGCCACTTGGTCGAGGCGCACGCGCTGTCCGTTGGACAGGGTGAGCTCCAGGTTGGCCAGCTCTTCAGCGGTCTTCACGGTAGCCAAGGTGCGCATCGGCTGCTCGCTACCACCCACGTCGGCGCGGCCACCTGCGCTCTCGGTTTGCACCTGTTTGAGCTGGCGCGAAATGTCGGCAGCAGTAGTGCCCAGGCCCTGCAGCTTCATGGGGTCGAGGGCCACTTCCACCTCGCGGGTGACCCCGCCCACGCGCACCACCGAGCCCACACCCTTCACGCCCAAGAGGCGACGCGAAACAGTGTTGTCCACGAACCAGCTCAGGGCTTCATCGTCCATCTTCTCGGAGCGAATCGTAAGCGCCAGAATCGGTGCGCCCGACAGGTTTACCTTGTTGATCACCGGGTCACGCACGTCACTGGGCAACTCGCTGCGCACACCTTGCACGGCGCTGCGCACTTCGTCCAGCGCTTCTTGAGTAGGC
Organism: Comamonadaceae bacterium; assembly: GCA_027483085.1. GTDB lineage: Bacteria > Pseudomonadota > Gammaproteobacteria > Burkholderiales > Burkholderiaceae_C > Allorhodoferax. The sequence continues at coordinate 778 of JAIXVK010000077.1, forward strand.
TTCTCGAGGCGGAACTCGGCGGTAATGGACACGCCACCGTCCTGCACCTTGGTGTAGATGTTTTTGAGGCCCTGGATGGACGCAATTGCGTTCTCCAGTTTGCGGGCCACTTCGGTTTCCAGCTGGGCCGGCGCCGCACCGGGCAGGCTGGCCGAGATGGTGATGTTGGGCAGCTCCAGGTCGGGGAACTGCTGCACCTTCATGCTGTTGAAAGCCAGCATGCCGGCGAAGGTCAGCATCACAAAGAGCATGACCGCCGGTATGGGGTTTTTGATCGACCACGAGGAGACGTTCATGCTACCTCCTCAGAGAACAATGAACACAAGTGAGTGTGGGGGTTCATGTTCTTGCTCCTTATTTCGTAGCTGCTTGCGCAGGCGCTACGGGCGCTGCAGCCGCTTTTTGCTTGGAATCTGCTGCGTCCACCACCTTTACGGTGTCACCTTCACTCAAAAAGCTTCCGCCGCTGGCGACCAGCTTGTCTTCGGGCTTCACGCCACTTTGGATTTCGATCTGCTCACCTACCACGCGGCCGGTCTGCACCTTGAGTTGAGTCACCTTGCTGTCAGCCCCCACACGGTAGACGTAGCTGAAGCCGTCGCGCACCACCACTGCGGTTTGCGGCACGGTCAATGCGCCGGTGCTGCCCAGCTCAAACTCGCCACGGGCATACATGCCGGGCTTGAACGCGCCACCCAGCGACTGGCCGGCCGTCGATGCGGCCAACAAGTCCACATACACCAAGCCGTTGCGGGTAGCAGCATCCACGGTGGGCGCCAGCATGCGCACCTTGCCTTTGGCCTGCACGCCCCCCGGCGAGGTGACCAGCACCGCCATGCCGGGTTTGATGCGGGCAAACTCCGCCGAGGTCACTTCACCACGCCAATCCAGCCGCCCTTGGCGAATGAGCTTGAACATCTCGGTGCCAGCCCCCACCACAGCACCCACACTGGCGCTGCGGGCGGAGATGATGCCGCTGTCTGGCGCGAGCAATTGGGTTTGCTTCAGGCGCAGTAGCTGGGCGTCCAGCTGAGCCTGGGCAGACGCCACGCGCGCCTTGGCGGTGGCCTCTTGCGTGAGGTATTGGTTGATCTGCTGGGCGCTGACGGCGCCAGTGCCCTGCACTGCACGCGCACGGTCGCCATTGGCCAGCGCTTCGGCTGCGTTGGCTTGGGCTTCGTTCAGGCTGGCGCGTGCCAGCGCTACATCAGCCTGCACGCTTTCAGAGGCAAAGGTAGCCAGCACTTGGCCACGCTTCACGCTGTCGCCTACACCCGCATGCAGTTCTGCCACGCGCAGGCCGCTGACCTCTGAGCCCACACTGGCCTCCTGCCAGGCGGCGACACCGCCGTTGGCCGACAGCTTGACGGGCAGCTGGCTGCTTTTGGCCTGCACGGTAGACACTGTGAGCGCGGCTTTGGGCGCTGCAGCGGCCTTGGGGGCGTCGGCCGCTTGGGTACGGCTGGCAAACAAGCCGAGGCCGGCCAGGGTCAGCACAGTGGCGGTCAAGAGACCGAGGGTCAGGGGTTTGAAGTGAAATTGGTTCATGGCTTTGCTCTCAAAGAGGTGACAACAAAAAGTCGGTGGGTTATGCGGGAGTGATCCGCAAGTTAAGGACGTGGCTGATCGGCAGCGGTAGAGGTTGCGTCCGCGTTCAATCGGTCCGGCTCAAAGCCGCCACCCAAGGCGCGGTAGAGCGAGACCCAGGCACGGTTACGTTCCAGTCCTAGCGAGAGCTGGGCCGATTCCGCAGCCAGCGCATTGCGGCGTGCGTCTTCCAGTTCGACCAAGCTGGCCAAGCCCTGGCCGTAACGGGCCTGAGTGGCCGCCAAAGATTCGGCATAGCCGGCTGTAGCAACTGCGGCATCCTGCTTGCGGGCATCGGTGCTTTGCAGGTTGACCAGTGCCTCTTCCACCTCGCGCACAGCTTGGCGCACCTTGCCACGGTAGGCCGACACGCTTTGCGCATAGGCCGCTTCGGCAGAAACCACATTGGCCTTGCGCTGGCCGCCGTCAAACAGTGGCAGTGTGACCGCCAAGGGGCCAAATGACCAGGTGTCCAGATTTGTCTCGCGGCCCATGCTGCTGTAGCGCAGCGCACCCACCGAACCACTCAGGGTCAGTCGCGGGTAGCGCTGGGCTTTGGCACTTCCCACCTGGGCGCTGGCCACAATGACATCGCGCTCAGCCGCAAACACATCGGGGCGTTGGGTCAGGGTTTGGGCAGGTACGCTTGCTATCGAAACAGGAGCTGCTTGCGCATTATTCTTGGGCGCTGCGGCCAGTTTCTTTCGCAGATCTTGCTCAGGCAGGCCGGTCAGGGCTACCAAGGCTTTCACATCCAGGTCGCATGCAGTTTGTTGTTGCGTCACGCGACTGCTGCCATCGGCTGCGCTGGCGCGGGCCAAGGCAGCCACAGAGGGCGCGGCAAACCCGGCTTTGGCATTGAGCTCGGTCAGGCGCGCGGTTTCCTGGCGGGAGGTTGCGTCTTTGCGCGCCACACCCAGCAATTGGGTGCAGGTGGCGTAGGTGAAATAGGTGTTGGCCACCTCGGCTGCTACTGACACGCGGGCATCGTGCCACTGGGCTTGGGTACCTTGGAACTGGGCATCAGCCGCATTGCTGACGGCGCGGTTGGCGCCCACCAGGTCGAGCTCCCAGCTGGCTTGCAGACCCACCGATTGGGTGGTGGCCACCGGCACATCGGGCTGGCTCACGCCTCGGCTGGCGCTCACGCTCGCATCCAGCTTGGGCAGCAAAGCCGCATTGGCGGTGGTGCGCTGTGCGCGGGCGGACTCCACCCTCGCCAGTGCCTGGGCCACATTGGGGCTGACGGCTTGTGCGGCATCGATCAG
>JAIXVK010000053.1 GCA_027483085.1 Comamonadaceae bacterium
AAACCGGCGTATTGTGGACCACACAGCCGATGTCAATCTAACTTATAGCAGCATTGCACGTGACTATCTGCTGCGTGAAGGACTACCACCCGACCAGGTCATCAAGACGGGAAGTCCGATGTACGAAGTACTCAATCATTACCTGCCTCGAATTAAGGCTTCAAACGCCTTGAATCGCCTGGAGCTTCAACCCGATAACTACTTTGTCGTCAGTGCCCACAGAGAAGAGAATATCGAGTCGGATAAGTCATTCACCAAGCTGGTATCGGTGCTCAATGGAGTAGCGGAAGACTACAGCCTGCCGGTAATAGTGTCTACACACCCACGCACTCAGAAGCGCATTGACGCGAAAGGAACCAAGTTTCACTCACTGGTTCGACTGTCAAAGCCCATGGGTTTTCACGACTATGTAAATCTGCAGATGCAAGCAAGAGCGGTGCTTTCAGACAGCGGCACTATAAATGAGGAATCATCTATTTTGAACTTTCCTGCACTCAATCTGCGTGAAGCACATGAGCGTCCCGAGGGCATGGAAGAAGCTGCAGTGATGATGGTGGGCTTAGAGTTAGACCGTGTGCGCCAGGGTCTGTCCATTTTGGCTGCTCAAACGCGTGGTGCTGAACGTAGCCTCCGCTTGGTTGCAGACTACGGAATGCCCAACGTAAGCAGCAAAGTAGTGCGGATCATTCATAGCTACACCGACTACGTGAACCGCGTGGTCTGGAAAAAGTACTGAGCACCTGCTGATGCGCATTGTTTTGATTGCGGATACCTTCCCGCCACTACGCTCATCTGGCGCAGTGCAGCTCCGGGATTTGTCTCGCGAGTTTGCACGCCAAGGACATACGTTGTGCGTGCTTTTGCCAGCAACTAACCAGCAAGAACAATGGCGACTAGAAGTTTCGGATGGCGTACAGTTGCTAAGACTTAGAGCACCTAAAACAAAAGACGTTGGCTATGTGCGCCGCACACTTGCAGAATTTGCAATGCCTTTCGCGATGCTGAGTAATTTGCGCAAAAGCCTTTTGGCGGACGAGCGCTGGGACGGTATTGTTTGGTATGCTCCTTCGATTTTCCATGGGCCATTAGTTAGTGCGATCAAAAGAGCAAGTGGATGCAAGAGCTATCTAATTATTCGAGACATTTTCCCCGACTGGGCGGTGGACATGGGACTTATGGGCCGGGGACTCCCATATCATTTTTTTAATTTGGTGGCTCGCTACCAGTACTCTGTGGCCGACATAATCGGTGTACAAACGCCAGGAAATCGCCGGTATTTCGACTCATGGTCGGAGAAGCCTGATCGAAAGCTGGAGGTTTTGCAAAACTGGCTGGAAAAACCGGCGCAAATGAAGTGCTCAATTCGAGTTGATCAGACAGCACTAGCAGGACGCCGAATATTCGTGTACGCAGGAAATATGGGCGTGGCCCAAGGAATGGGCATCCTGGTGGACTTGGCTCACAAATTGCGCAGTCGATCGAACATTGGTTTCTTGTTTGTGGGACGCGGTAGCGATGCAGAACATCTTAAAAGCGCTGCAAAGTTACGACAGCTCGACAATTTAATGTTTTTTGATGAAATAGACCCCGACGAAATCCCAGACCTCTACGCCCAGTGCGACGTTGGCATTGTGGCACTGGACCCGCGGCACAAGTCGCACAACATCCCTGGGAAGTTTCTGACTTACATGCAAAGTGGCTTACCGGTGCTGGCCAACATCAATGCAGGCAATGATCTAGCCGGCGTCATCAGAAATCAACGAGTTGGCCAAGTGTGTGAAACAAACCAAGTGGAGGAACTCGTTCAATTGACTGAAAAGCTGCTAGAGCAGATAGAGTTGGATGACTCGCTATCAGTTCGCTGCAAAGATTTATTTAATCGCGAGTTCGCCGTCGAAAGCACCGTCAATCAGATTGTGGCAGCACTTTCAACGAAACATTCGGGGTGAACATGAAGGTTTTCAGCGCTAATCATTTGGATAGACTGACGACTGAAGCTAGGATTAATACACGCGAGCGACAGCATTGCAACGTCCATGAAAGCTACCAAGATCCCTGTCAGCGACTCTTCAACGCTATTGAACCGGGGAGCTACATACGCCCCCACCGCCATGCAACCGATCCAAAAGATGAAGTGCTTATTGCTATTCGTGGATTGATGACCATAGTGACGTTTGATGAGCTGGGTAAAGTAACTAGAGCTGTGCAATTTAGCTCGAATAGATACAGAAACGATCTGGCCGTAGGTGTTGAAATACCGGGCAACACGTGGCATACCGTCATTGCACTAGAGCCTGGATGCGTGTTGTTTGAGGTTAAGGCTGGGCCATTCGACCCAAACAGGCCAAAAGATTTGGCTCCCTGGGCACCTGAAGAGGGTTCGCCAGCTTCGGTTGGCTACCTTAGTCAATTAATCAGAAATGTTGCTTACTGAACATGTGCAATGCTTGGAATGGTTTGCCGAATGCGATGGACTTGAATTGAAGAAGAGCGGGGAGAGTATGCGATGCGCTTAACTGCGGAGCTCAATAAGTACTTGCGAATACAAAAAGAGGCGACCTTGCTCTTTTGTTCCCCCGCTTTGGAGTAGCAGTCAATTGAGCGCTTTGTACTATGCTGCACTGTAAGTACTTGATTTCCCAAAGAAAAAGGCCGCCAACTACCTCTAGCTAGCGGCCATTGTGCTGGGGTCTATTGAAAGAACCTCTGAAACCCGCATGGATGTTAGCTTTTAGGCTTTCCAGCAGCTATCTGTTCCCCCGCTCTGCATTTGCTACCCCCTGTTTTAGGTGCGCAGTTAGATCGGGAAAACACCTTCACGACAGACTGCGTAGAAGTCGCGCCGCCGCCACACAAAACGCCTCATCCCTCCTCAGCTCGCAATCTGCCAGCCGATCCCTCAGCCGGTCATAGGTGCGCAGCCTCATACCTTTGGGCCGCTGCCAATCCTCCCCTAGCCTCTCCTCTATTCGCTGCTGCTCTCGCCACGTCCGAGCCATTTCATCCTCAGATTGCGAGCTGTACGAAACCCGCTGGCAATGGCGACAGGCAAAGCGCCCGGATCGCGTGTAAAGCACTGCCACCTGTCGGGTACAACGAGGGCACTGAAACCATGGACGCGCGCCGCCGAAGTTGCAAGGCTTGTAGATCAGCGCCACCCGCTCACTAATGCTGCGCCGCTCTCCGTTTTGAGTCAGGCTGTAATCAAGCGTTACCGCGCTTTGTGGGGTCACGTTCACCCCTATGCTGCCTGTAGGCTCGCCACCCCTATTCCAGCTCCAGTTAAAAAACCTGTTTCCAGTTAACAGGCCTTTACGTGCCCATACTCGCACGTTCACTCGTTGCAGTTGCTCACCTTTGACCTTGTAAGCCGGTCTGCCAGCCCCTAGCCTTGATCCATCTTTTGCCATATTAATTACTCCACAGAAAACGAAGCCTCTTGGCTAACTTGTTAATTACTCGCGCGCGCGTATTGTTTGGAATGGGTAGCTTTGCTTTTCAGTGGGGCCGTCGTGGTCTTTGCATTTATTTTGCAGAGCTGGCAGACATGAAAAGAAAGAACAGAGAATGGCTTCTCTATAAAGATGTCCAGATATGAAAACATCAAACTGGAAGAAAACGGGCCTATAAGTCCACTTTTGAAAACATAGCCCAGCTTTTCGGGGTCGCATGGTTTCATATCTGGACTTATAGAGGCGCCCATGTTTTCAAATATGGACAGGGGACAGCGTTTTTTCTGCACCATCACGCGCCCCGCTCGGTAATGTCCAATCCCTCTTTGGTTTCGCGTTCGGCATGGGCAATACAACTTTTGGCCGGTAGGCTTTCGGTCGAAACCCGTGCAAAGCATCAGCGTCG
>JAIXVK010000060.1 GCA_027483085.1 Comamonadaceae bacterium
CGGTCGATCACGGCTTTCACCAGAATTTCGGGGACGCTGGCGCCAGCTGTCAGGCCCACGCGGGAGCAGCCTTAAAACCACTCCGGCTTGAGCTCATCGGCGTTGTCCACCATATAGCTCTCGGTGCCCAGCTTCTTGGCCACTTCGCGCAGGCGGTTGCTGTTGGAGCTGGTGGGGCTACCCACCACGATGACGATGTCTACCTGCGGGCTCATCACCTTCACCGCGTCCTGGCGGTTTTGGGTGGCGTAGCAAATGTCTTGCATCTTGGGCTTTTTGATCAACGGGAAGCGAGCGACCACCGCATCGGTAATTTCTGCCGCATCGTCCACGCTCAGGGTGGTTTGGGTTACCACGGCGAGCTTATCAGTCTGGCCCGGCTGGATGCGGGCCACGTCGGCCACGTCTTCCACCAAGTGAATGCCGCTATCGAGCTGCCCCATGGTTCCTTCCACCTCGGGGTGTCCCTTGTGGCCGATCATGATGAACTCGTAGCCCTCTTTGTGCAGCTTGGCTACTTCCACGTGCACCTTGGTCACTAGCGGGCAGGTGGCGTCAAAAATCTGGAAGCCGCGGCGCTCCGCCTCGCGCTGGATGGCCTGGCTCACGCCGTGGGCAGAGAACACCAGCGTGGCACCCGGGGGCACGTCATCCAGCTCTTCAATAAAGATAGCGCCGCGCTCCTTGAGGTCGTTCACCACATAGGTGTTGTGCACGATCTCGTGGCGCACATAGATGGGCCGGCCGAACTTGGCGAGCGCCTTTTCTACGATCTCGATAGCGCGGTCCACACCGGCACAAAAGCCACGCGGCTCGGCCAGCAAAATTTCTTGGGGCAATACCGGCGCAGTCATAACACTCCGATCAGCTGCACTTCAAAGGTCACCGGCTGGCCGGCCAGCGGATGGTTGAAGTCAAACAACACCGCGCGCTCGGCGCCTTCGCCACGCAGTTGCAGCACCACACCGGCAAACTGGCCTTGGCCATCGGGCGTGGGGAACTGCACCACATCGCCCACGTTGTAGGTTTCCAGCGGGTCGCCCATCTGGGTCAACACCTTGCGGGCCAGCCATTGCTGCATGTCAGGGTTGCGTTCGCCAAAGGCAGCGCCAGCCGGCAGCTCAAAGGTGGCGCGTGCGCCTTCCTCCATATCCATCAAACAGGCCTCGACCGCAGGCGACAACTCGCCGGTGCCCAGACTCAGGGTGGCGGGCTTGCCGTCAAAGGTGTTGATGATGTCCCCGGCGGGGCCGCCCAGGCGGTAATGCAAGGTGAGAAAGGAGCCCGGCTGAACCCGGGGAAGCGTGCTGGTCATAAAAGTCCCGATAAACTGGCCTCTATTGTAGAAAGCTTGCTCTACTGAGCACGTTCGCTCGCGCTTCGCCCCTACGCCATGCCCCTCATAGACACCCCCCTAGAACCCCAACTATCAGCGAAGCCGGGATGCTGGCGCCTATAAACCCCTGATAGGGCGAACGATGTATGTGGTTTTCTTTAGGACTGATTACGCTATTGATCACGTTGGCCTTCCAATGGCGTTACCGATGGGTACGCGCTTGGAGCGGTGAGCTGGATTCACTCGGTGGCAAGTCTTGTGAGACGGGACTTCGGTCCATCCGCGGTTTGGTTTACGGGCTGCGCGTCGCCGTCGATGTGCCGACGGAATTTCGATTCGAACTCAAGCGAGAGAATGGATGGGATCGATTCTTCAAATGGACCGGCCTCGCTGTGGAGTTTCAGTTCGGCCACATGGGTTTTGACCCATTGATATATGTCGCGTCAAATGACGATCACTTAAAGTCTCGCTTTTCGAACAACACGCGGCTGCTGCACGCAGCACAGCACCTCTTTGCAACGCAAGGCTCGGGTTGTCGGCTTGGGCGGGTGGCCTGCGCCAATGGCCGCATGTGGATGGAGTGGCGTGCACAGGATTGGGCCAGCGACGACCCAATTGAAGAGCGCTTGCGAGAGGCGGCTGCCTCGGCCATGGCCGATTTTTCTATTTTGGCTAAGGAACTCTGGTCCGACCCACCTGCCTCACTCCCTCGGGAGCGAGACAGATTTCTTCTGCCTTCGGTGCTGATCCTTTGTATGAGTTCCGGCTTAGCTATCTCTGCCGCTGTGTCATGGGGACGTATAGCTTTTGAGAGCACATTTATTGTGGATTTAGCACGCCTGTGGACGCTGAGCCTGCTGCCAGCTTCTTTGTTGCTAGCCGCCATGGTAGTAACCGCAGTAGTGTTACTGCGCCGCAGCGCGCGGATGCATCTGGTATTACTCGAAGTGCTTTTCGTAGGCAGCATTGGCGCGCTCCTCTTCACTGCAGTTGAGTTGCGGGATGCGAACATCGCGTTAGACCCATCTACCGAGACTCTGCTTTTGATCCCGGTTGATTGGAAAAAGATAGAGACACGAAGAGGCCGCGGCCTCTTCAGCGAGAAGCGAGAGTCTCACCAATTGATCGTACGAGACTGGGCTTCAGCAGAAGGTGTCCGATCATTCACCGTGTCAAAGCAAACATTTGACCAAGTTCAACAAGGCGACTTTTTGAAGTTCAAGCAGCGCGCCGGTTACTTTGGCATTCGCTGGGCAATATTCAGCGGGTGGGAACCCGGCACCAAGCAGCCGCAACCGAATCAATTGAACCCGTAATGAGCCCGGTAAAGCAACGCAGCCTTTATTCCGGGAACGGTCCCAGACTCATGTGTGAGTAAATATATCCCCCATGCCGAACAACAGACTTGCGGTATTGATGCCGCCTAACGGCTGGTTGGCCGTCGGACAATGAAAAGATAAGGATTGAACCAGATTAGCCAATGTATTGCTCGGGCCCTAGTCTCCGCTAGGCTGTTGAGCTGCGCAGTTTAAGAGCCCGCCTCCCTACGGCGAAACGCTTATCTGTCCATCGGGGTTTAGCCACTAGTCGGCGCGGCTTTCCCCCAATGTCCACTCAGCCTGCTACGCTCTGATTTGCGCTTAAAGTTCTGTCCCATGCCCCTCAAAGACCTACCCCTGGAAGCCCAACCGCGCGAGAAGTTGCTCGCGCGCGGCCCCGGGGCGCTCAGCGATGCGGAGTTGCTGGCGATTTTGTTGCGCACCGGCATTGCGGGCAAAGGGGTGTTGCAGATGGCCGAAGAGCTTCTGCAACTCAAAAAAGATAGCACCTCGCTCAATATCGACAGGGGCCAGGGCGGGTTTGGAGGTATTTCTGGCCTGTTGCACGCCACGGCCGACGACCTCAAGCGCGTCAAAGGCCTGGGGCCTGCCAAGCGCGCCGAGATTGTGGCGGTGCTTGAACTCGCCCGCCGCGCGATGGCTCAGCGCCTGCAAGAGCGCGAGGTATTTGCTGACCCGCAGGCGGTAAAGCACTACCTGCAGCTGCACTTGGCTGCCAAGGGGCATGAAGTGTTTGCGGTGTTGTTTCTGGACAGTCAGAACAAACTACTGGCCATGGAAGAGCTGTTTCGCGGCACGCTCACACAAACCAGTGTGTACCCGCGCGAGGTGGTCATCCGTGCGCTGCACCACAGCGCAGCCGCCGTAGTGCTGGCGCACAACCACCCCAGCGGCAGCGTGCAGCCGAGCCGGGCCGACGAAGCGCTGACCCAAACACTCAAAGCCGCGCTCGCACTGGTCGATGTGCGGGTGCTGGACCACATCATCGTAGGCCCCGGCCAGGCACTGTCCATGGCCGAGACCGGACTCATTTAAAGGGCAGTCATGAAAATCAACGCCCTTTCCGACCTCAAGCAGGTCAAAAAAGCCATCGAAGCCCAAGCCGCACGGGAAGCCGCGCTGGCCGCCCACAAGGCCGCGGAGGCCAAGCGAAAAGCTGCCGCCAGCAACCTGTTTCAAGCAGCCATTGGCAAGGTCAAACCGCTAGAGCCGCCCCAGCGCGCCAAGCTGACACCCGAGCCGCCCAAACCCATCCCCAAGCAACAGATGCTGGATGACGCGGCTGCGCTGCAAGAGGCGCTGAGCGACGAAATTGACGTCACTACCCTGCTCGACACCGACGAACATCTGAGCTTTCGCCGACCCGGCGTGGGCACGGATGTGACCCAAAAGCTGCGCAAGGGCAAGTGGAGCATCCAAAAGCAGATTGACCTGCACGGCTACCGCAGCGACGAGGCGCGGGAGGCGCTGGGCGCCTTC
>JAIXVK010000127.1 GCA_027483085.1 Comamonadaceae bacterium
GCCACCGGCGGGCTGCTGTTCACCATCCTGCGCGCCCCCGAGGGCAAAGCCCCCGCGCTGGTGGCCTGCTACATCGGCGCGGCCTACTGGTTCACCGCCAGCACCTCGTTTGCCAACCCCGCAGCCGTCATGGGCCGCATGTTCAGCGACACCTTTGCCGGCATCGCCCCGGCCAGTGCGCTCGGCTTTGTGCTGGCGCAAACCGTGGGCGCTGCGCTCGGCGTAGCCTTGGCCCACGCACTTTCCCCCCAAAAGACTTCTGTATGAGCATCACCATTTTTCACAACCCCGCCTGCGGCACCTCGCGCAACGCCTTGGCCATGATCCGAAACAGCGGCGTGGAGCCCACGGTCATTGAATACTTGAAGACCCCGCCCACCAAAGCCCGCCTGCAAGAGCTGCTGGCCGCTATGGGCACCGGCCCCCGCGAGCTGCTGCGCGAAAAAGGCACGCCCTTTGCCGAGCTGGATCTTGCCAATGAGAAGTGGACCGACGACGAGCTGCTGGACTTCATGCTGGCCCACCCCATTCTCATCAACCGCCCCGTGGTGGAAACGCCCCTGGGCACCCGCCTGTGCCGCCCGTCCGAGCTGGTGCTGGACATCCTGCCCCAGGCCCAGAAAGCTGCCTTCACCAAAGAAGACGGCGAAGCGGTGGTGAATGACAAAGGCCAACGTGTCTGATTTGCTAAACACCCTGCCCCAGCTGGAGGCCGCGCACTTCCGCCTGCCGGATGCCGCCGCGCTGCGCCCGGCGCCGTCCATCCATGCGCCGCGCATTGCACTGCTCTACGGCTCGCTGCGGCCCCGGTCCTTCAGCCGGCTGCTGACCGAAGAGGCCGCCCGCCTGCTGCAAGCCATGGGAGCTGAGACCCGCATCTTCAACCCCAGCGGCCTGCCCCTGCCCGACGACGCACCCGACACCCATCCCAAGGTGCAAGAGCTGCGCGAGCTGACACAGTGGTCCGAGGGCATGGTCTGGACATCGCCCGAGCGGCACGGCGCCATGACCGGCATCATGAAAGCACAGATCGACTGGATACCACTCAACAGCGGCGCGGTGCGCCCCACCCAGGGCAAAACGCTGGCGGTGATGCAGGTGAGCGGCGGCTCGCAAAGCTTTAACGCGGTCAACCAGATGCGCGTGCTCGGTCGCTGGATGCGCATGCTCACCATCCCCAACCAAAGCTCGGTGGCCAAGGCTTTCATGGAATTTGGCGACGACGACCGCATGAAGCCGTCAAGCTACTTTGACCGCGTGGTCGATGTGATGGAAGAGCTGGTGAAGTTCACCCTGCTCACACGCGATGCGTCGGACTATCTGGTAGACCGCTACAGCGAGCGCAAAGAGAGCGCTGAGCAACTGATGAAGCGGGTGAATCAGCGTAGCCTGTAGCAACACGCCCCACACCATGCAACCCACCCACACCACGCTGGCCGAAGCGCTCAACCACCACTGCTACTGCCAGACCCTGGACGCTGACTTGCTGCGCCAAGCCATGGGGCGGGATGCGCGGCTGCGCGACATGGCAGGCACCTTGGCCCACACGCACCCGCACTTGTTTTCCAGCACGGCGGTGTTTGTGTCCCGAGCCACGGTGCAAGCCGTGCAACGCACGGTGACTGCCTTGGAGCGCACTTTGTCCCTGCCCGCATGGGCAGCACACGCACTCCCTGCAGCAAGTGAAATTGCCCAGGCTGACCATGGCCCGTTGGGCGTTTTCATGGGCTACGACTTTCACATCACGCCCACGGGGCCACAACTCATCGAGATCAACACCAACGCAGGCGGCGCGCTGCTCAACGCGGTGCTCTTGCAGGCGCAGGCTGCGTGCTGCGACCTGATGAACGCCACGGTGCAGCACTACCGCGACCTCAGCACGCTGGAAGACGAATTTGTCGCCATGTTTCAGGCCGAGTGGGCCTTGTTTTTGCAAGCCCAAGGCCAAGCGTCGCGCCCCTTGCGCAGCATCGCCATCGTAGATGAGACCCCCGACAGTCAATACTTGGCACCCGAGTTCGCCTTGTTTGCGCAGCTCTTTGAATGCCACGGCATCACCACCGTGGTGCTGGATGCCTCCGATCTGCAGTTGCGGGATGGGCAACTTTTTGGCGGTGCCTTGGCCCTGGACATGGTGTACAACCGTTTGACCGACTTTGACCTGTCTGCCCCCCAGCACAGCGCTTTGGAGCACGCCTACTCACAAAACGTGGTCGCCGTCACGCCCCACCCCCGCGCCCACGCGCTGCGGGCCAACAAACAACATTTGGTCACCTTGGGGCAGTCCGCAGCGCTGCAAGCGCTGGGAGTAGACGCAAGGGATCAGCTCACCCTGCTGGCCACGGTACCCGCCTGCGAGCGGGTCAGCCATGAAAATGCACCCGCACTCTGGGAACGCCGCAAACAGCTTTTCTTCAAGCCCTTGGACGGGTTTGGCGCGCGTGCCGTATACCGGGGCGACAAGCTCACGAAGAAGGTGTGGGAACAGATTCAGGCGGGCGATTACATCGCTCAAGCACTGGTTGCACCACCGCTGCGCGCCATGCAGGTAGGTGGCGCCAGCACCGAGCTCAAGTTCGACCTGCGGGCCTATACCTACGCGGGTCGGGTGCAGCTTTTGGCCGCCCGCACCTACAGCGGCCAAACCACTAACTTCCGCACAGAGGGCGGCGGCTTTGCCCCCGTTCTGTTGGCTCCCGAACTGAGCCAGTTGGCACCAGCAGGCACGCTTACACCTTCCTGCAAGTCGTGCGCATAAGCCTTGCAATTGCTATATAAAATATAGCTGCTTATGCATATTCTATAAGGGCTACAGGCCATTTATGATCACATTGTTAAGCCGCCCCACCCGCCACCTGTTCTTCACCGGCAAAGGGGGCGTGGGCAAAACCTCGCTGTCCACCGCTTGCGCCATCGCACTGGCCGACAGCGGCAAAAAGGTGCTGCTGGTGAGCACCGATGCGGCGAGTAACCTGGACGAGATGCTGGGCATCACCTTGGCCAACACCCCGGTGCCGGTGCCCGGTGTGCCCGGCTTGTCGGTGCTCAACATCGACCCCGACAACGCGGCCCAAAGCTACCGCGCCCGCGTGCTGGCGCAGATGGACCTTACCAGTACGGAGGCCGAGCGCAGCCAGGTGCAAGAGCAGCTGTCCGGTGCCTGCACCACCGAGATTGCCGCCTTTGACGAATTCGCCAACCTGCTCAGTGGCGACGCTGCGGGCTTTGACCACGTGGTGTTTGACACCGCGCCCACCGGCCACACCCTGCGGCTCTTGAGCCTGCCCAAGGCCTGGACCGGCTTTCTGGCGGACAACGACCGCGGCGCGTCCTGCCTCGGGCCGCACTCGGGCCTGAAGATGCAAGAGGCTCGCTTTGCCCAAGCGCTGCAGACCTTGAGTGACCCGGCGCAAACCACCGTGGTGCTGGTTACCCGGCCGGATGTGGGTGCGATTGCCGAGGCCGCGCGCACCTCGCTGGAGCTACAAGACTTGGGGCTGCACAACCAGCGACTGGCTATCAACGGCGTGTTCCACGCCAGCGTGGCGGGCGATGCGGTCGCTACTGCTTTTGAAGCACTGGGCGCTCAAGCCTTGGCCGCTATGCCCACGCACTTGCAGGCCTTGCCGCAAGACCGAATTGCCCTGCGGGCGTTTGACACGGTGGGCCTGTCTGCTCTGCGCGCACTCCTGTCCACCGAAGAACCCGTAGATCACGTGCAACCGGCACCGGAGCATGCAGGCATCCACCCTACCCATACCCTCTCCGCACTCACCGACGCCCTGGCCGCACCAGGCCGCGGGCTCATCATGGTCATGGGCAAAGGCGGTGCGGGAAAAACCACCATCGCGGCTGCCATCGCTGCGGGCTTGGTACAACGCGGTCACTCGGTGCACCTGAGCACCACCGACCCCGCCGACCACCTGCAAGTGACCGTGGACGGCAGCCTGCCCGGCCTGAGGGTGGACCGCATAGACCCCAAGGCAGAGACGGAAAAGTACATCGCCAAAGTGATAGCTGCCAAGTCACCCGGCTTGGATGCTGAGGGCATTGCGTTGTTGCGCGAAGACCTGCAGTCGCCCTGCACTGAAGAGGTGGCCGTGTTCCACGCGTTCTCGCGCATCGTGAGTGAGGCGCGCAGTGCCTTCGTGGTACTGGACACTGCGCCCACCGGCCACAGCCTGCTGCTGATGGACGCCACCGGCGCTTATCACCGCCAGATGCTGCGTGAGTACGGCGATGCCAACCCCGGCCGCCTGGTCACCCCGCTGATGCGCCTGCAAGACCCCGACCACACCAAAATCGTACTGGTCACATTGCCCGAAATCACGCCCGTGTCGCAAGCGGCCGCACTGCAGGAAGACCTGCGCCGCGCCAAGATTGAGCCCTATGCTTGGGTGATCAACAAAAGCATGGCCGCGGCAGGTACCCGCGATCCGCTGTTGGCAGCACGACTGGCCGGGGAAGTAAAACAGATGGCCCGGATTGCCCACGGTCTGTCACAGCACAGCTATGTCGTGCCCTGGATGGCCGAGCGACCGGTGGGCCTTGCTGCGCTTGGCAAATTGGCTACGCTATCAAAAAAATAGCTGCTCGCGCATATTCCACGAGCGCTAGAGGCAGTTCTTACTCAAAAATTGGCAGCCGCCTTGCGGAAACCCAGCCGGTTCAAGCGCAGCGCTGCCGCACAAGCCAGTGTCACCCCGAGCAGCACTTCTGCCCAGATGGTGAGGTTGGTTGCCAGCGTGTGTTCCGAGCAAAGGCCCAGGGTGTAGTGCAGCAGGCCGTCTACGCCCAGCAAGCCATAGGCAACCAATAGAACAGCTGCCCACCGAGACCAGCCCAACCGGCTGGCGATCAAGGACAGTCCGCCCACGGCCGCTACCGCCAACCAGGCCAGGTACACCGACTCCCGCGTCATCCACACCGGCAAGCCGGGATAGAACGCGATGTATTCGGCGTTATGCGCAAAGTGCGTGAGGCTGGCAAGGGTGTAAAGGGCAAACAACAGTTGCATGGGAAAAATCGCTTTCAAGCAGATGCCATCACTCAGCCGAGTCGTGGGGCTAACACCAAGGCGTAGAGCCAGATCAGACTGAATCCAACAGGGAGCAGCAAAGGTGTGATCCGCACCAGCCCGTGCACGCGGGCACCAACGATATGGCCACGGGCGTTCGTGCGCTGCGGCACGGTGGTGCGCTCGTAGACATCGAGCGCCAATAACTCGGCAGCAGACAGCTCCAGCTCGCCACGAGCACGGCGAATGAGGTGGGTCTGCTCCCGCAGGTACACGTCTTGCGCCCAAGTAGCGGCGTAAATGGAGGTGAAGATGATCCCCGACAGCACGATGGCGGCAATCGGCAATGCCCAATGGAAAAAGCTGGGCCAGCCGAAGTTGGCATTCCAAGACGTGGCGTAGGCAGTCAGCAAAAAAGCCTGCGAGGTCACGTACCAGGTCACTCTGCTGGCGATGAGGGTGTTTTCAGCCTGTACCGCGTCCTGCAAGGACTTCAAAGCATCCGCCACGGTCAACGATTGGCTGCTGGACATCAGGTGGGCCGCGCTCAATGGTCTTTGTTCGTGATGACCTTGTCGCCCCTGCGCGGCTTGCCCGCGCGACCGGCTTTGGACCAGTCGTAGTCCTGGCCGTCCGGGGTTTTGCCGTCCACCACGGCGTCTACGCCCTGCTTGCCTACGTTCTGCGGGTTCTCGCTGGCCATGGTCACAAAGGTGTAGCCGGCATCCCGCTTTTCTTTGGTGATTTGCAGGGCGTGCACCAGGTCTGCGGTTTCAGCGCCGTGAGATTGACCTTCGGTGTCGGTCCAGTAGATTTTGAACATGGGGAGCCCTCGTCAATTCAGCGCTTGGCTGCTCAGTCCAGCCACTTTTGCATGAAGCCAGCCTGCCCCATCGCAGGATCCAGCTCGTAGTAGGCAAAGCCCACGCGGCGATACAACTTTTCGGCACCGGTGTTGCCCGAGAGCACTTCCAACGTGAGCTTGCAGGCGCCACGCTCGCGCGCGATGGTCTCGGCCATGGCCAACATCTGTTCACCGATGCGCTGGCCGCGGTAGCCCGCCAGCACGGCCACATCGTGCACATTGACCAGTGGCTTGCACTTGAAGGTGGAAAACCCCTCAATGCAATTCACCAAGCCCACGGGCACCGAGTCGTCTGCAGAGGCAAACGCCAGCACGCTGTAGGCCTGCGGGCGCGCAGCCAGCGAGGGCACCAAGTGGGCTTTGGCAAAGTCGCTCAAGGGCTCGCCACCGCCCATGGGGTCGCTGGCGTAAGCGTCCAAGAGCATGACCAAGGCGGCCGCATGCACCGGGTTGGCGTAGTCCGCCTGCGTCACTCGAATGGCTGTGCTCATGGTTCAGGCTTTCAAGGTGTCAGCAATGAGCTGCGCGCAACTTTGCGCCATGGTGGCATCGCGGGCTTCCACCATCACGCGCACCAAAGGCTCGGTGCCGCTGGCGCGGATGAGCACGCGGCCGCTGTCGCCCAGTGCAGCTTCGGCGGCCTTGGTTTCTTCGGCCATGCGGGTGTTGCTCTTCCAATCCTGGCCGGGCGTCAAACGCACATTGATCAGGGTCTGCGGGAACAGCGTGACGCCGGCCAACAGCTCGGCCATGGTTTTGCCGCTGCGGACACAGGCTTGCAGTACCTGTAATGCCGACACCAAGCCATCGCCGGTGGTGTGCTTGTCCAGCGCCAGCAGGTGGCCCGAGCCTTCACCGCCCAAAATCCATTTGTGCTTTTCCAGCTCTTCGAGCACATAACGGTCGCCCACCTTGGCACGCACAAACTGCACGCCGCGGGACTTGAGGGCGACTTCCACCGCCATGTTGGTCATGAGGGTGCCGACCACGCCGGGGACATGCTCGTCGCGGCCCAA
>JAIXVK010000208.1 GCA_027483085.1 Comamonadaceae bacterium
CGGGGTGGCATAGGTCGGCAAGTTGTTTTGCAAGCGGGGATCGATGATCTTGACGTCGATTTTCATGATGTTCTGTGTGAAAAATTAAGGGGTAGCGTGCAGCCGCTTGGCGATTTCGGCAACAAGTTGCCGCGCCAAATGCAGCTTGGAGTTGCGAGGTAGCTCGGTAGAACCGGCAGCATCGATGAGCAGAAGTGCATTGTCGTCCTGACCGAAGGTCGCAGGACCGATGTTGCCCACCAGCAGCGGCACCTTCTTTCGCAGTCGCTTTGCCGTCGCGTGGGCCAACAAATCATGACTCTCCGCAGCAAAGCCAACGCAATAGAGATCACCACACACCGCGCGCTCGGTTTGGGCCACATCGGCCAATATGTCGGGGTTCTCCACAAACTCGAGTTTCGGCGTGGCACCACTGCCGTCTTTTTTGAGCTTTTGGTTGGCCGCCGTCGCCGGGCGCCAATCCGCCACCGCAGCCGTTGCTATAAAAACAGTAGCGCTTTGCGCATTTTCTGTGCTGGCCAGGTGCATATCGAGTGCCGATTTCACATCTACCCGCTTAACGCCGCGAGGCGTTGTCAAAGCCACCGGGCCGGCGATCAAGGTCACCTCAGCCCCCGCCTCGCGAGCAGCACGGGCAATAGCAAACCCCATTTTCCCGCTGGAGAGGTTGGTAATGCCACGCACCGGGTCAATCGCCTCGAAGGTGGGCCCCGCAGTGACCACCACATGCTGCCCCGCCAGAAGCTTGGGCTGAAAAAACGCAACAACATCCTGCAGCAACTCGTCCGGCTCCAGCATCCGCCCGTCGCCCGTCTCACCGCAGGCCTGGTCTCCATTTCCCACGCCCAGCACATGGGTGCCATCTGCACGCAGTTGCGCGAGATTGCGCTGGGTGGCGGGGTGCGCCCACATCTCCCGGTTCATCGCGGGGGCAATGATCAGCGGCACGCTCTCAATAGGCCGCGCAAGGCACATCAGGCTCAGCAAATCGTCGGCTCGACCATGCAACAGCTTGGCCATGAAGTCAGCGCTGCAGGGCGCAATCAGAATGGCGTCGGCCTCGCGACTCAGGTTGATATGCGGCATGTTGTTGTGCTCGCGCGCATCCCACTGCAAATCGAATACCGGGCGATTGCTCAGCGCTTGCATGGTCACCGGCGTGATGAATTGCGCAGCGGCCTCGGTCATTACGACCTGCACGGTGGCCCCCTGCTTGATCAACGCACGGCACAGCTCAGCCGCCTTGTAGCAGGCAATGCCGCCTGTCAAACCCAGAACAATATGTTTACCGGAAAGGTCCATGTCGTACTCATTTCATGATGGCGAACAGCACGATGGCGCTGCCGCAGACCGCCGCAATGTAGCAGACGCCTATAATCTCGCTTTACCACCTCATCGAACCCTCAAGTTCGCCCCTGACATGACCAAATTTGTCTTCGTCACCGGCGGTGTGGTGTCTTCCCTTGGAAAGGGAATCGCCTCAGCCTCCCTTGCTGCGATCCTCGAATCGCGGGGCCTGACAGTCACCCTCATCAAGCTGGACCCCTACCTCAACGTTGATCCCGGGACCATGTCTCCCCTGCAGCACGGCGAGGTGTTCGTCACCGACGACGGCGCAGAAACTGACTTGGATCTTGGCCACTATGAGCGTTTCATTGAAACGCGCATGCGCAAGACCAACAACTTCACCACTGGTCAAATTTACAAAAGCGTGCTCGACAAAGAGCGCCGCGGTGATTACCTGGGCAAAACAGTCCAGGTCATTCCCCATGTGACCAACGAAATCCAAGAGTTCGTCAAACGCGGTGCCCGCTTCGGCGAGCCGGATGCGGTGGACGTGGCGATTGTCGAAATCGGCGGAACTGTGGGCGACATCGAGTCGTTGCCATTCCTTGAAGCCGTTCGCCAAATGAGCCTCAAGCTCGGCCCTAACAACAGCGCGTTTGTACACCTGAGCTACCTGCCCTGGATTGCAGCGGCCGGCGAACTCAAGACCAAACCGACCCAGCACACTGCCAAGCAGTTGCGAGAAATCGGTATCCAAGCGGATGTTCTTTTGTGCCGCGCGGATCGCCCGATTCCTGATGAAGAGCGCGCCAAAATTTCGTTGTTCTCCAACGTGCCTGAATGGGGAGTGATCTCCATGTGGGATGTGGACACCATCTACAAGGTGCCGCGCATGTTGCACGAGCAAGGCCTGGACGGCCTGATTTGCGACAAGCTGCGCCTGAACACACCACCTGCCAGCCTTAAGCGCTGGGATGATCTGGTATACGCGACCGAACACCCCCAAGGCGAAGTCACTATAGCCATGGTCGGCAAGTATGTGGACCTGACTGACAGCTACAAATCAGTCAACGAAGCCTTGCGCCATGCCGGCATGAAGAACCATGTCCGCGTCAAAATCGAACACGTGGATTCCGAAACCATTGAAGCCAGTACGGCGAACCAGCTGGCGAAATACGACGCCATTTTGGTGCCCGGCGGTTTCGGCAAGCGGGGTATTGAAGGCAAGATCAGCACCGCCCGTTTTGCCCGCGAGAACAAAGTGCCCTATTTGGGAATTTGCTTGGGGATGCAGGTTGCGACCATCGAATTCGCCCGCCATGTGGCCGGCTTGACCGACGCTAACAGCACCGAATTTGACCCCGAAAGCCCAAACCCTGTGATCGCCCTGATCACCGAGTGGAAGGATGCGGACGGCACGATCAAAACCCGTGATGTCAATTCGGATCTTGGTGGCACCATGCGCTTGGGCGCACAAAGCTCTGATGTAGCCAAAAACACACTGGCCCACAAGATCTATGGGGATGTCGTTACCGAGCGCCACCGCCACCGCTACGAGGCGAACGTGAACTACCTCGACACCCTTCGGGCTTCGGGTCTCGTCATTTCTGCCCTGACCCAGCGCGAGCAACTGACCGAGATCGTGGAACTGCCGGAAAATGTTCACCCTTGGTATGTGGGTGTGCAGTTCCACCCGGAGTTCAAGTCCACCCCGTGGAACGGTCATCCATTGTTCA
>JAIXVK010000556.1 GCA_027483085.1 Comamonadaceae bacterium
CCCGGTTGGGGCGCCTCAAAACCAGCAGGCGGCTGGTAAGGATGGTGAATGAGGTAAGTGATCCGGTCGGTCATGCAACTACGCCAGCAACGAACAATGCGTCAAACGCTCCACTTTTGAATCAGCTGCTGCGGACGCAAAGAGTCGTAGCTCTCAAACGGCTGGTGAATCCAAGGGTTGGTCGGCAGGAACTCGACCGAGTAGTCGGGTGTGAACACGCTGACGGCTTTGGTCCAAATTACCGCGCTACGCAGCTCAGTGATCGGGGCGTAGTTGTTACGCAGCTGGTTGATCACCGCATTCAGTGTGTGACCGGAGTCAGCCAAGTCATCCACCAGCAACACCCGGCCTGCGATCTCACCCTTGGGCGTGGTGATGTAGCGGGCGATATCAAGGTTGCCTTGCTGAGTGCCGGCTTCGGCGCGGTAAGAGCTGGTCGACATGATGGCCAAAGGCTTGTCAAACACCCGGGAAAGAATGTCACCGGGACGCATGCCACCGCGGGCCAGACACAAAATAGTGTCGAACTCCCAGCCGGACTGGAAGACCTTGATAGCCAGCTTTTCGATGAGGTTGTGGTACTCGTCGTAGCTTACATAGAGGTGTTTACCGTCTTCAGTCAACATCAAATTGCTCCTAAAAGGATAGCTGCTTGCGCAGTATTTACGTGGGCTAGAGGCACAAAATGCATAGAACAGCTTACTCAGGCAAATAAGGGTGGCGCATCATGATGGTGTGGTCCCGGTCCGGGCTGGTAGACACCATGTGAATCGGCACGCCAGTCACTTGTTCGATACGCTGCAGGTACAAGCGGGCCGCTACCGGCAGCTTGTCGTATTGGGTCACACCCACGGTGCTGTCACTCCAACCTTCCATGACTTCGTAGATGGGTTTGCAGCGCTCAATCTCATCGGCACCCATGGGCAAGATATCGATTTTTTCGCCATCCACCTCATAGCCGGTGCAGAGCATCAATTCTTTCAGGCCATCGAGCACATCGAGCTTGGTGATACACAGGCCCGACAAACCGTTGACTTGGGCGGAGCGCTTGAGCAACGCCGCGTCAAACCAGCCGCAACGGCGTGAGCGACCGGTAGTCACACCTTTTTCGGCGCCAATGGTGCTCATGTGGTATCCGGGGGTACCGGGCACTTCCCAATCCAACTCAGTGGGGAACGGACCACCGCCAACACGTGTGCAGTAGGCCTTGGTGATGCCCAGGATGTAGTGCAGCATGCCGGGGCCGACGCCCGAGCCAGCCGCCGCATTGCCAGCGACGCAGTTGCTGGAAGTCACATAGGGGTAGGTGCCATGGTCCACATCCAGCAAGGTGCCCTGAGCACCTTCAAACAGTAGATTGGCGCCAGCCAGATTGGCTTCGTTCAACTCGCGGGACACGTCGGCAATCATGGTTTTGAGCAGTGCTGCATGTTCCATCGCTTGCTGGAACACCGGCTCAAACTGAACCCGGCCGTTGGCCATGAAGGGCGCCAACTGAGGACCGAAGTCAAACGCCTCAGACCCCAAGTAGGTGGCTAGAACGTGGTTGTGCAAATCGAGAAGCTCGCGCAGCTTGGCAGCAAAACGCTCAGGGTGCTTGAGATCCTGCACACGCAACGCGCGACGTGCGATCTTGTCTTCGTAAGCCGGGCCGATACCGCGACCGGTGGTACCGATCTTGGCGGTGCCGCCTTTTTCACGGAAGGCTTCCCGAGCGACATCCAATGCCACATGGAATGGAAGGATCAAGGGGCAGGCTTCGCTCACACGCAGGCGGGAGCGGACCTCTACGCCGGCCTTTTCCAAGCCTTCGATTTCCTCGAACAACTTGGCGGCCGACAACACCACACCGTTACCGATGTAGCACTTGACGCCGGGACGCATGATGCCGGAGGGGATCAGGTGCAACGCGGTTTTCACACCGTTGATCACCAGGGTGTGGCCCGCGTTGTGTCCGCCTTGAAAGCGCACCACGCCTTGGGCGCTTTCGGTGAGCCAATCGACCAGTTTTCCCTTGCCCTCATCACCCCACTGGGTGCCGACGACCACTACATTTCGACCTTTGGTTGTATTCATTTCGCTCAGGATTAAATTGCTGTTACGACCCACTGACCAGCGGCTTGCACCAGCTCACGGTCGCAATGGAACTCATCGACTTCACTTTCGTGCCCGGGAAGGACACACACTACGGTTTCGCCCTGTTGGCGCAAACCCGCAATCGCTGCTCGCAAGGCCGTGGCCTCGCCCCATGGGGCACGGATGGCAGCCCGCAGTGGCCGCACCTGTGCCGCATGGGCTAGAACTTTCACATCCAGACTGAAGCCGACCGCCGGGCGCTTGCGACCGAAGACCGAGCCCACCTCGTCATAACGCCCGCCACGGGCCAACGCATCACTGGCACCTTGGGCGTAGACGGAAAAACGCAT
Source organism: Comamonadaceae bacterium (assembly GCA_027483085.1). Taxonomy (GTDB): domain Bacteria; phylum Pseudomonadota; class Gammaproteobacteria; order Burkholderiales; family Burkholderiaceae_C; genus Allorhodoferax. The sequence goes on from JAIXVK010000556.1 coordinate 2,427, forward strand.
GCCGGTGTAATACGCATAGCCACGCAAATCCGCGAGATCAAAAGTGACTTTGACACCATCAAGGTGACCGGCCATCCATTCGAGATGGTCGAGGGCCTCGAGCACACCGGGCAATTGAGGGAGTGCTGCACGGGCCTGGGCCAACACACCGGCTCCGCCGTACAGCGTCACCAACAGCCTGAGCGCCGCGGAAATGGGGGCTGGACAAGCCGCTGTGAGTTCGCTCAAAGCACTGCTGTCTTTGGATGCGAGGGCTGCCAAAACATCGGCACGTTGGCTGCTGCTCAAACCCGACTCGGCAAGCAAGCTGCTGACGATGCGCGCATCGGCCATGTCCACAGTCAGGCTGCCTACCTTGCTCGCCTTGAGGCTATCCAAAGCCAGGGTCAAAATTTCGAGGTCAGCCTCCAAGCCTGCGTGACCATAGATTTCCGCACCGAACTGCAAAGGCTCACGGGTGGCATGGGGCACTGCAGGCAGCGTATGCAACACCGGCCCGCAGTAGCACAAGCGGGTAACGCCGCGGCGATTCAGCAAATGTGCATCAATCCGGGCAACCTGCGGCGTGGTGTCTGCCCGCAAGCCCATCGTGCGACCGGACAGCTGATCCACCAACTTGAAGGTCTGCAGATCCAGCGCTTTGCCGGTACCGGACAGCAGAGACTCCAGGTGCTCCAGCAACGGGGGCATCACGAGCTCGTAGCCATAGCAACGGGCCATGTCCAGGAGATCTCGACGTATTTCTTCGATGTGACGTGCTTCAGACGGCAGTACATCGGCAATGTGATCCGGGAGGACCCAAGCGGACATGGAATTGAGGGGAGGCTGTTAAAACGGAGATTTTACCGGCCTTGAGCCCTAAATTTCAGGAGAGCATCCACCAAATGCTGACTAAACCCACAACGATGCTGCACAAGCCATAGAAGCGGATCTGCCCGTCCTGCAACTGCAAGAGCTGCTCAAACAGCTTGCGCCACCCGCGGGGTGACGCAAAAGGAAACAAACCTTCGAGCACTAGCACAAGGGCTAGTGCTACCCACAACGTGTCTCCACTCACGTTTATTTCTTGACTGCTGGAGCGCTACCGCCCCCATTGCGGAAGGTTTTGAAGAATTCAGAACCGTTCGGATCCAGCACCATTACGTCGCTTTTGTTGGCGAACGTGGATTTGTAGGCCTCGAGGCTGCGATAGAACTGTGCGAATTGCGGATCTTTACCAAACGACTCCGCATAAATGCGCGCTGCCTCTGCATCGCCCTCGCCTTTGATTTTCTGCGCATCGCGGTAGGCATTGGCGATCGTAATTTCACGCTGACGATCAGCGTCCGCACGGATTTTTTCGCCCTCGGCGGCACCCGTTGAGCGCAGTTCGTTGGCGACGCGTTTGCGCTCAGCCTCCATCCGGCGGTAAACCGATTCCGTAATAGCCTCTACGTAGTCCACACGGGTGATGCGAACATCCACCACATCTACGCCCCAAGGCTTGGAGCCACGCACTTTGTCGAGTACTTCAGCTTTGACGTCGGCCATCAATGCTTCACGCTTGAGCGAGAGCAATTCTTTCACAGTGCGTTTGTTGATCTCTTCCTGGAATGCATTTCGCACCACACGGTTGAGCTGACTAGCACCAGCGCCTTCATTCAAGCCCACATTGCGGATGTACTCCGAAGGCTCAGTGATGCGCCAACGCACATACCAGTCGATGACGACGCGCTGCTTCTCAGCGGTCAACATCGGCTCAGCATCTGTGCTATCGAGTGTCAGCAAGCGCTTATCGATGTAGGACACATTTTGAAATGGTGGCGGCAGCTTGAAGTTCAGACCAGGCTCGGTAATCACGTCTTTAATCTGGCCCAGCGCATAGACCACACCAAACTGGCGCTGGTCCACCACAAACAAAGTCGAGCTCGCCAGTGCCAAAAGCACCAACAGCGAAGAAAAAATCAATCCAATGCGGTTCATAGTCATGTCCTAGCGCACATCGCGTTCGCGGGTCCGGGCCGCATCACGGCTACGGGGGTCTGGAGTAATCGTTGCACCGGTAGCTGCAGCGGGTGCTGCAGGAGCAGCGCCACCGGCTGCAGGGTTCGCTGCAGGACCGTCACCGGAAGCTTGCGAGCCTGTCAGTTGCAAGACCTTGTCCAAAGGCAGGTACAGCATGTTGGAACCCTGCTTGGAATCCACAATCACCTTGGTTACGTTGCTGTAGATCTGCTGCATGGTGTCTAGGTACATGCGATCGCGCATGACCTGAGGCGCCTTTTGGTACTCGGCAAACACCGAGCGGAAACGCTGCGAATCACCTTGGGCCTGAGCCACAACGCGTGCTTTGTAAGCATCCGCCTCTTCCTTGAGTCGGGAGGCAGAACCTACTGCACGCGGTATCACATCGTTGGCGTAAGCCTGCGCTTCGTTTTTGGCGCGCTCACGCTCTTGACCAGCCTTCAGTACGTCGTCAAAAGATGCCTGCACTTGCTCGGGAGGACGAACACCGCCCTGCTGCAGGTTCACACCCACCACTTCAATACCGACCTTGTAACGGTCCAGAATGGTTTGCATCAATGCACGCACACGCGGTGCGATTTGGTCGCGCTCTTCAGAGAGTGCTGCGTCCATCTTCATTTTGCCCATGACCTCGCGGATAGACGTTTCTGCGGCTTGCACCACTGCCTCGCTCGGATTCTTGCTTTCAAACAAGAAAGCCCGGGCATCGCTCAAACGGTACTGGACTGCAAACTTGATATCCAGAATGTTCTCATCTTCCGTCAGCATGGCGGACTCTTTGAGCCCGGTGGCTTTCATGACCACGTCACGCCCTACATCCACAGAACGGATCTGGCTCACAAACACCAACTCGTGCTTTTCAATCGGATACGGCAAGCGCCAATTGAAACCGGCGTTCACCGTCGATTTGTATTTGCCGAACTGCGTAATGACCGCTTGCTGACCTTCTTGCACGATGAAAAAACCAGTGCCTAACCAAATCAGCGCCACAACCCCAATGATCAATCCCGCGCCAATGCCGGCATTCTTCATATCTGGCTGAAATCCACCGCCTCCACCATTACCTGCGGGCGGCTTCTGGCCGCCACCAAACAAGCCGCCAAGTTTGCGATTGAAATCCTTCCACAACTCGTCGAGGTCAGGGGGGCCGGACTGCGCGGTATTCTTTGGGGGCCGGCCATACGATCCCGGTTGGTTTGACGGTCTGTCGATGTCACTCTCAGGCTTGGGGCCACCTTCTGTACTTGGTGGCTCTTGCTTGTCGTCTCCACGCCCCCAACGGGAATCGTTGAGATTGAGAACCACGCGCAGCCAGGACATGAAGTCCCGGTTTTTCGTACGGATCGCAGTAAGTTTCATGGTTTTTTCTTAAGTGCAGTTAGGCGCATTGTGCCAATTCAGGTCTCATCCCCTAGGGGCTCAGGGTGAATAGCCGAATTCTGGGTCAATTCAGGCTCAGGTTTCGCGATTTCAGCCAGCTTTTTACGTAGCAAGGGCATTCCCTCCAGCGTCCGCGCACTCACAAATAGGCGCGGAGTTTGAACCCCTTCGATCTCATAAAAATCATCGATTCGAATCGGCTGTGCCTCTAACGCGATGGCATCCACCTTATTGAATACCAAAAGCTGCGGAATATCAGCCGCGCCGATTTCTTTCAAAACCATCTGGACCTGGGCTATTTGCTCGGCAAACTCGGGGTTCGCTGCATCGACCACATGCAGCAACAAATCCGCGTCAATGGCTTCTTGCAAAGTCGCTTGAAATGCGTCAACCAAGCCGTGTGGCAAATCACGAATGAAACCTACGGTGTCCGAGAGCGACACAGATCGCCCGGCCTCTCCAAGGTAGAGCTGTCTGGTCGTAGTGTCTAACGTAGCAAACAGTTGGTCAGCGGCATAGGCACGAGCTTTTACCAACGCATTAAAAAGCGTTGACTTGCCTGCATTCGTATAGCCGATCAGGGAGATATTGAAAGCATCACGTCTTTCACGCTGACGCCGCTGTGTTTGCCGTTGGCGCTTGACCTTGCTCAGTCGCTCTTTGGTTCGCTTGATGTTCTCACTGATCATCCGGCGATCCAGCTCAATCTGAGTCTCTCCCGGACCACCGCGCGTACCGATACCACCGCGCTGACGTTCCAAGTGAGACCAGCGCCGCACCAAACGCGTGCTCAAGTACTGCAAGCGGGCGAGCTCTACCTGCAGCTTACCCTCGTGGCTTCTGGCCCGCTGAGCAAAAATCTCAAGGATCAAAAATGTCCGGTCATTGACCGGCATCTGCATGTGGCGCTCAAGGTTGCGCTGCTGCCCGGGGCTCAGGGCTTGATCGAAAAGGATCTCGGTCGCACCCGTTTGCAGAGCCAACTGGCGGATCTCTTCCGCCTTACCGGATCCCACGAACAAGGCGGCATCCGGTGCTCTGCGCTTGCAAACCACACGCCCTACCGGCTGTAACCCGGCAGTTTGGGCGAGCAGACCCAACTCTTCCAACTCGGCATCGAAATTGGGCAAACCTAAATCGACCCCCACCAAAATAGTCGGAGCCGATTGACTGTCCATCGAATTACTCAAAAGCGGAAGTAGTTTTCAAAAGTTAAAAGGGCCAAGCGGAACTTGGCCCGGACACCCTGCCTCAAGCGGCTGGTGCATCCTCAGCGACAGCAGACAGGTTCACTGCGCGGCCTGGAACAATCGTAGAGATTGCGTGTTTGTAAACCATTTGTGTCACCGTGTTGCGCAAGAGCACAACATACTGATCAAAGGATTCGATTTGACCCTGCAGCTTAATACCGTTTACCAAATAAATGGAAACCGGCACATGCTCCCGACGCAATGCGTTCAGGAATGGGTCTTGGAGGAGTTGGCCTTTGTTGCTCACGATATTCTCCGTGTTCAAAAATGATGAGGGTTTGACGATACCACACATAAGTGCGGAGCCTATTTGGCCAAGCAATTCGCTTCTTAAGGGTAAGGAAACCCTTTAATCCTTATCAGCAAAAGGATTCGCCGAAGATTTCATTTCGATTCTCAGGGGCGTACCCACAAGATTGAATTCCTTGCGGAAACGACCTTCCAAAAAGCGCTTGTAAGCCTCTGTGACGTGCTCCAGTGAGTTTCCGTGCACCACGATAATGGGCGGATTCATCCCCCCTTGGTGGGCATAGCGAAGCTTGGGGCGATAGGCACCGGTTTTCTTTGGCGTTTGAAATTGAACGGCTTCCAACAACAAACGCGTCAGCACCGGCGTCGGCATTTTGCAATTAGCGGCCTTGTGGGCCTGGGCAATGGCATCCCATACAGGACCGAGCCCTTGCCGTTTTTTGGCAGAGATCAGATGCAAAGACGCAAACTTCAAAAACCCCAATCTGGTTTCGAGGGATCTTTTTACCAATTCGCGCTGATATTCATCCACTGCGTCCCATTTGTTCACGGCGACAACCACCGCACGCCCCGACTCTAGGATGTATCCCGCAATATGGGCGTCCTGGTCTGTCACGCCCTGCTCGGCATCAATCAGCAACAAAACGACACTGGCGGACTCGATGGCCTGCAAGGTCTTCACCACCGAGAATTTCTCGATCGCTTCAAAGACCTTCCCTTTGCGACGAAGACCGGCCGTATCCACGAGTTCAAACTTTTGCCCGTTGCGCTCGAAAGGTACCGAGATGGCATCGCGAGTGGTACCGGGCATGTCAAAGGCGACCAGTCGCTCCTCACCCAGCCACGTATTGATCAACGTCGACTTACCAACATTCGGGCGGCCTGCAACAGCAAGTTTGATAATGCTGGGGTCAGCCGCCTCTGGGTCGTCTTCGGGCTCCTCCAAATGCAAGGCATCGAGGGCCAGTTCGATCAGTGATCGCATGCCCTGACCGTGGGCTGCGGAGACGGGATAGACCTCACCCAGCCCGAGTTCAAAAAACTCCGAGAGCTGGGCTCCGGCCTTCATGCCCTCTGCTTTATTCGCAATCACCAGACAAGGTTTGCCCAGCTTACGAAGGTAGTTCCCGATGTCATGGTCTTGCGCAGACAAGCCGGCACGCGCATCAACCACAAACACCACAACATCAGCCTCTGCAACCGCTTGGCGCGTTTGTTTGGCCATTTCTTTAAAAATGCCACTACCGGCGTCAGGCTCGAAGCCCCCGGTATCAATGACGATAAATTCGTGTTTGCCGTGCTTGCCGTTGCCATAGTGGCGATCGCGGGTAAGCCCCGCAAAGTCGGCCACGATCGCATCGCGCGTTTTGGTCAGGCGGTTGAATAGTGTGGATTTACCGACGTTGGGACGACCAACGAGGGCGATAACTGGCTTCATGAATGACCTTTTTTATTCGGGACGGAAGGCAAATACGCCCCCCTTTTGAGTCACTGCGACCAGGGTATTGCCTGAAAGGACTGGCGTAGCGGCAAGTGGCGAACCGTCGAGCTGAAGGCGCCCGACTATCGCACCATCTGCGGCAGAGAGCAGATGCAACAGACCTGCATTATCCGGGACAACGAGTGTAGAGCCCAACAGGACAGGAGTGCCCAACTCACGCCACTTGAACTTGTCTGATTGCCAAAGCCTCTCACCGTCCTTGCGACTCCACGCAATGAGCGTACCGTCGGATTCAGAACCAAAGACCGCAGTGTCTCCGCCACCAATGCCAGTAAATCCATTAGCGGTCTTGGACCACACAGATTTACCCGACCCTGTGTCTACGCAGGCCACAGCGCTCGCGTAAGCTCGGACGCAGACACTGGCACCCCTGCGGCTTATGCCGGAGACAACATCCACCAAGCGCTCTACCTCATTGGTACCGCGCCCCAGTGCTACAGGCACATCCCATTTCTGGCTCCCGTTGCTGGGATTGAGTCCCACGAGGCGACCGCCGAGCCCGACGACCAACGTGTCTCCGACGGGAAACAAAACACCCGGCCGATCCAAAACCAGCGTGTCCGCGCCACGCTGCTGTTGCCACAGCCGCTTTCCAGTTTCGCCATCAAAGGCAGACAGGGTGCGATCAGGTGTCATCACAAACACGCGCCCACCGGCAACCAAAGGCGGAGTGATTGCCACCGCACCTAGATTCTGCCGCCAGAGAGACTTGCCACCCTGCATTACAACCACCTCACCCGTGACCGTGGTGAGCGCAACACGTCCGTCGCCGGCCCCAATGGCTGCAGAAATCCTTGCTCCGGCATTGCCGGTTGCCCGTACTGCACCACTCTCACCATCTAAGGAAACAACCGAGCCCGCGGTAGTAGCCAAGTAGATCTCGCTCCCTGAACTTTTGAGTTCCAAGGGAAAAGAAACTTCACCAACGGAGCCCTTCCAGACGTTCTTGACACCCAAAGAGGGAACCAAGGGCGCGAGCTCAGCTGGCTTTTGCTTGGTCGGACCAGAACAGGCCGACAACACCACGCAACTGATAAGCGCGATGGTGAGACTGAGAGGGGAATACCGCTTGACCATACGTTTCACTTCGCTTCGGTAGAGCCTAGCGCTGCGAGTTTGACCTCTACCAAGCGCCGATACTGGTCTTGCTGGGGCAATAGCTTGAGCGCTTCATTGAATCTTTGGGCAGCATCATCGCTTTTTCCTTGAGATAGCGCCAAGTCCCCTCGTTTGTCAGCAACCAATCCGCCGAATTCGGACGGGAAGTCGGTAGACAACAACTTACCCGCTTCATCAAACTCTTTCGACTCGATTAACAGACCCGCATGACGCACTTTAGCCAAAGCGGCAAGGCC
>JAIXVK010000467.1 GCA_027483085.1 Comamonadaceae bacterium
GCCACGAGGCGCGCCTTGACCGGCAAAGCGGTCATTGAAACCACCCTTACGCTCGTAGCTGAAGCCTTCGCGGGAAGCGCCACCGAAGTCACGGGAGTTTTCACCGAAACCACGGTTACCGCCGCCTTCAGGGCGTCCGCCGAAACCGCGCACTGCACCGTAGCCACCTTCACGGGGAGCGCCATCGCGCTGTCCACCACCGAAGCCGCCTTCACGTGGGCCACCGAACTTGCGTTCGCGAGGCTGGAAGTCACCACCGCGGCCACGGCCACCGAAGCTGGGGCGCGACTCAGGAGCGCGCTGCTGGGGTTCCAAGCCGGGGATAGTCTCTGGCTTGATAGGCTGACGGCTGTAAGCCTCGATATCAAAAATCTTGCGACGGTCGCGGAACTCAGCGAATGTCACTGCCAGACCGTCACGGCCCGCACGGCCGGTACGACCGATACGGTGGGTGTAGTCCTCCGCCTTCATCGGCAGACCGAAGTTGAACACGTGGGTGATGGTGGGCACGTCGATACCGCGAGCAGCCACATCGGTAGCCACCAGAATCTGCACCTGACCTTGGCGCAAAGCCATCAGGCGGCGGTTACGCAAGCCTTGGCTCAAAGCGCCGTGCAGGGCCACAGCGGAAAAGCCGTCTTGCTGCAAGTCGTTGGCCAAGCCATCGCACTCGATCTGGGTGCTGGCAAACACAACCGCTTGGTTGATGGTGGTGTCACGCAGCCAGTGGTCCAGCAGCTTGCGCTTGTGCTGGGCATTGTCAGCCCAGAACAGCACTTGCTTGATGTTGGCGTGCTTTTCCTGCGGGCTGTCGATCGTCACGCGCTGGGGTTCGCGCATCACACGGGCAGCCAGTTGCTGGATGCGGGGTGCGAAAGTGGCGCTGAACATCATGGTCTGCTTGCGGTCGATGGTGAGCTGGTTGATTTCAGCCAGGTCATCGGAGAAGCCGAGGTCCAACATACGGTCGGCTTCGTCCACCACCAGGAACTGGACTTGATCCAGCTTGATTTGCATGGAACGCTGCAGGTCCAACAGACGGCCAGGAGTGGCCACCACCAAGTTGGCGTTTTGCAGCTTGGCAATTTGCAACTGGTAAGGCATGCCGCCCACGATGTTGGCGACGCGCAGACCACGGCAGTGTTGCACCAGGTCAATCGCGTCGTGTGCCACTTGCTGGGCCAGTTCACGGGTAGGGCAAACGATCAGGGCGCCAGGAGTAGGAGCCTTGAAGTTGCGGGGGTTGGTCGGGTCTTTGCGCTTTGCGCGCTTGGGAGCGGGTTCGCCCTTGGCGGCTGCATCAGCGCACGCTTGTTCATACTCAGCGCGCTCAGCCTCTTCGGCTTCAGCTTGCTGAGTCAACAAGGTGTGCAACACGGGCAACAGGAATGCGGCAGTCTTGCCGGAACCGGTCTGGCTGGACACCATCAGGTCGACAAATTTGCCGACTTTATCGGAGCCCACACCTGCCATGGCCATGGGAATGGTCTTTTGCTGCACGGTGGTGGGCTGGGTGTAGCCCAGGTCTTTACACGCCTGCACCAAAGCGGGCGCCAAGCCGAGCTCGACGAAACCGTTAGGGGCCTCAGGTGCCGCAGCTTCTACAGCCTCGGACTCGATGGAGGTTTCCACGGATGTTGCGGAAACGGAAAGGTTTTCGGCAGGCGCGAATTCGCCTGTCACTTCAAAAGCGTCAGTCATATTTTTTCTCACACGAAAGCGCCGCAGGTTGTGCGGCTGCTCCGTCAATGGTTAAAAAACATCAACCATCAAACGGAACCTGCTCTGACCCGCCAAGGGGTTTCTCAGTGCTGGGGGCGTATATCGCTTGAAAAAGCGTGCCCGGTGAATGAAGGGAGATGTACAAATCTCGCAAGCCGCCATCATGGCGTTACCTGCGAAGCCCTCGATTATGGCACGAATTCGGGTTTATACCTAATTTAGTTTGAGAAAGTGCTCACGGTAGTGTGCTAGCTCTTCGATGGACTCGGTGACGTCGGCCAAAGCGGTGTGCTTTTGCTGCTTTTTGAAAGACTCGGCAACTCCGGGCTTCCAGCGTTTGGCCAGTTCTTTGAGCGTGCTGACGTCCACATTGCGGTAGTGGAAGAACGCTTCCAGTTTGGGCATGTACTTCACCAGAAAGCGGCGGTCCTGGCCGATCGAGTTGCCGCACATGGGTGATGCGCCCGCAGGCACATAAGGGCTCAAGAAAGCAATCAATGCCGCTTCTGCCTCTGCCTCGGTGACGGTAGACGCTTTGACTTTGTCGATCAAGCCGCTTTTTCCGTGGGTACCTTTGTTCCAGGCATCCATGCCATTGAGTAGCGCGTCCGATTGATGAATCACAAACACGGGGCCCTCTACCCGCTGACCGAGGTGGGGGTCCGTGACGATCACTGCAATTTCCAACAGTCGGTCGTGTTCAGGCTCAAGACCCGTCATTTCACAGTCCAACCAGACCAAGTTTTTGTCGGATTTGATGAGCGTGGCGGGGATGGGGGTGTTTGATTCGTCCATGGGGAGATTGTCGCCGATGACCTAAACTCTCCCGCCATGCAAGACACCGCGTTTGAATTCACACCGTCCCTTTGGATGACGACCCTGTTCGCCCTCACGCTGGTAGCCAGCGTAGTGCTCAAATTCTGGCTCGCTACGCGGCAAGTGCGCCACGTCGCACAACACCGGGATACCGTACCGCTTGCATTCGCGAGCCATATTGCCTTGGCAGACCATCAAAAAGCCGCGGACTACACCATGGCGCAAGCCCGACTGGGCCTGCTCGAATTGGCGTGGGGCACCGTGGTGATCTTGGGCTGGACGCTGCTGGGAGGGCTGCACGCCTTGAATCAGGCCCTGCTGGGGTGGTTTGGCTCCCCTCTGGAAAGCAGCCTCCTGCAGCAACTGGCATTGCTGGTCTGCTTTTCAGTGATTGGCTCGGTCGTGGACCTGCCCTTCTCGCGCTACCGCACGTTTGTGTTGGAGCAGCGCTTTGGCTTTAACCGCATGACACCGCGCCTGTGGCTGATCGATGGTCTGAAGGGCCTGGCATTCAGCGCCTTGATTGGCTTGCCGCTGGCAGCTGCCGCGTTGTGGGTCATGGCGACGACCGGGACTCTCTGGTGGCTGTGGACCTGGAGCTTGTGGATGGGGTTCAGCCTGCTGATGATGTTGATCTACCCCACATGGATTGCGCCTTTATTCAACCAGTTCAAGCCTCTGGAGGATGTCGCGCTCAAAGACCGTGTCTCCGCGCTGATGACGCGCTGCGGCTTCACCTCCAAGGGGTTTTACGTGATGGACGGTAGCAAGCGAAGTGCCCACGCCAATGCCTATTTCACCGGCCTCGGTGCCTCCAAGCGGGTCGTTTTTTATGACACCCTGCTCGCCCAACTCAGCCCGGATGAAGTAGACGCCGTATTGGCACACGAACTGGGGCATTTCAAGCACGGGCACATCCGCAAGCGCATGGCGTCCTTGTTCGCTTTGAGCTTGGCCGCGTTCGCGCTGTTGGGCTGGGTGAGCCAACAGGCCTGGTTTTACACCGGACTCGGGGTAGGCCCGAATATGGCAGGCGGCAACGAGGCTTTGTCACTGTTGCTGTTCATGATGGTATTGCCCTTGGCAGGCAGCTTTACCGGGCCCCTGTTCGCACAGTTATCCCGTAAACACGAGTTTGAAGCCGACGCTTTCGCCGTAGCCCACGCCAATGGCGCGGCACTGTCGTCAGCGCTGCTCAAACTCTACAAGGACAATGCGTCGACACTCACCCCGGACCCTGTGTACGTAAAGTTCTATTATTCGCATCCACCGGCGCCCGAGCGTTTGGCCCGAATGCCACAGGCTCACCCAATAGCCACCACTGCTTAGACCTAAAAAATGCAATCAGCCACCGTCAGAACTGCGCTAAGCGCTACACAAATCATAGCAAGCCTCGCCAAAACCGAAGGTTGGAAGCTGCACGGTGATGGCGCAGATCTCGCCATTGAAAAGACCTACAAGTTTGAGAACTTCCTCAAAACCATGGCCTTTGTCAACGCCATCGCCTACCTTGCGGAACAGCAAGACCATCACCCTGAACTCTTGCTGACCTACAGCACGTGCAGCGTCCGCTTCAACACCCATGATGTGCAGGGCGTTTCGCGCTCTGACTTTGAATGCGCAGCTCTCGTAGATGCGCTTTACGCGCCTGCAGGCCCTTCCGCATGAAAGTTGCCCCTTGAGCCGCCCCGGCTTGGAACCTGGCCTGGTAGTAGCCGGACATGGTCGCCATGTCTGGGTAGAAACACCGGATGGACGCCGACTGATCTGCCACCCGCGTGGCAAAAAAAGTGTGACGGTGGTGGGAGACCAGGTACTCTGGCAAGCCACCCAAGATGAGGGCACGATTGAAAAGGTGCTGCCACGGCGCAACCTTTTTTACCGGCAGGACGAGATTCGCACCAAGTCTTTTGCGGCGAATCTGGATCAAGTGCTGATCCTGATCGCGGCAGAACCCGAGTTTTCCGAAAGTCAGCTCTCACGCGCCCTGATCGCAGCGGAAGCGGAGCGCATCAAGCCCATCATTGCCCTGAACAAAAGTGATCTGGCAGGCCCTTTCGGGCGGGCGTGGGATCGGCTCACCATTTACCGTGACATGGGCTACACCCTGGTCCCCTTGGCGCTCAAGCCCAAAGCAGAGGGATTTGACGCCACCGAGCTGAGCGTCTTGCTGGAGCTCATGGAGGGGAAAACGACACTGGTGCTCGGCCCTTCAGGCTCCGGTAAAAGCACGCTCATCAATCGCTTGCTGCCAGACGCGGACGTGCTCACCAACGAGATTTCTACCGCATTGAATTCGGGCAAGCACACCACCACAAGTACCAGCTTGTATTGGGTGGATGCAACCAAAACCACTGCCGTGATTGATTCCCCAGGATTTCAAGAGTTCGGCCTGAACCACATTGACCCGATGCACTTGGCAGGCCTGATGCCCGACATCAAGGCCCACGCAAGCAATTGCAAGTTTTACAACTGCAGCCATCTCCACGAACCCGGCTGTGGCGTGCTTTTACAAACCAAAGAGGCCTTTAGCCAAGGCGGAATCACCGCAAATCGCTACAAAATTTATAGCGATTTGTTTGAAGAGCTGTCGCAAACCCGCTATTGAATCTGGCGGCCAGCATGGCCGGCCAGGCAACAGCGGCCTAGCCGATCAACCGCGCCAGCGACAACAGGGCCAGGAACACCATCCACATCACGACGGTGCGCCATACCAGGCCGACCACCGCGCGCAAGTGGGCAGGCTCCGGCGTCAGGCCCTCGGTGATGCCCTCCTCCCCCAAGCGCACATTGACAGCGCCGGCCGTCGCGGCAAGGACCACTCCGTCGTTGTCCAACGGATGTGCGGCGGCGTGGCGACGCCAACTGTCGACCGCATCTTCAAAGCTGCCGACAAAGGCAAAACTCAATGCAGTCACACGTGCGGGCAGCCAATCCACCAATTCCCAGCAACGCAAGGCTTGGGCGCGAACGGCGTCACTTACCGGCGGCAGTTCCGGCCGGGGCGCTCTTTTGGCGAACAAAGCCAGATACTCGCTCACCCGGTAAAACACCGCGCCTGCAGGCCCCAGCCCCAACGCCGCCAACATCGAGTACCAGACGAACACACCGAAGACATGGCGGTGCGCGCTCAACACCGAGTGCTCAATGACGTGTCGCACGATTTCACTGCGAGGCAACTCACTGGCGTCAATGCGTTTCCATTGCGCTAACGCAGCGCGTGCTGCCTCTTCGTCGCCGGCCAACAGGGCATCGCGGATTTGGGTGAAATGGTGGCTGAATTGCCGGAAACCCAGGGTGGCATACAACACCAGCACATTCCAAACGGCAGCGGCCGCCCAACCCCACTGCCACACCAAGGCCCAGTGAACCGCCAAGA
>JAIXVK010000009.1 GCA_027483085.1 Comamonadaceae bacterium
CCAGTGGCAGCAGCACGCCGCTTTCGCGCTTGGGCTTGGAGCCGGACCCCAAGGCCAGCAGGGCCCCGTGGGCGTGGCCGGGCAGGGGCGGCAGTTGGGCCAGGGTTTCGAGGTCGGGCTTGGCTTTTTTGCGCGCGCCCTTGTCGTGTGGCAAGTCGCCCTCCAGCAAACGCAGCAACGCGCCGGGTGCGTACATGGCGCTAATGTCAAACACACCCAGGTGCACCTCGTCGTCCGCAACCACATACAGTCGCTCGCCCACGCGCACCAGGCCGCTGGCCGCGCTCAAATGCGCCACACCACGGGGGTGGTCAGCGGGGTTGAGCGTCAGCTGGCGCAGCAGCTGTGGGGTGAGGGTGGGGTGGGCTTGAGGCATGCGGCAGTATAGAGTGCGCGGTTGCCGGATATGTGAGAAATAAGCCTCTAGCGCCTATGGAATATGCGTGGGTAGCTACCAAAAGCGTAGCAAAATTGCCGTTATAAAAGCAGATCAGAGCCCCGATCGCTTACACCTTTATCGCTTAGCGGCCACTATTTCCTGCCACGCTTTGTCGGCCTGTTGGCGATAGGCTTTCCAGTCGCCATCGAGCCAGCGCTGGCGGCCGCGCTCGGCGTAAAACAAGTGCAGCTTGTTGTCAAAAAACTCCCACACCGAGCCGCTGGTAGGTATCAAGCCTTCGCCCAGCGACAGCCCGTTGGAGCAATGCCCGTTGTACTGCGGCGCATAGGCCGCGGGGTTGGCGGCAAACTTGTCGGCGCTGGCCTTGGATGCGAAGCGCCAAGGCACGCCCAGGTACTGCACGGTAAACGTGCTGCTGCCTTCCACCACCTGGTGGCTGGCTTTGGCCTCGGGTGAGTGATACGACACCGCATCTTTGCCACCTATGGCGGCACCATTTATCCAGCCGGTACTCACAGGCTCGGTGGCATGGGCCATGGTGGCAAGGGCGGCCAGCAGCAACGCGGCGCAGCGGATAAGCAAGGTTGTCATGGGGGGCGGGCAATGCGGTTGAAAGCGGTTTGTCTGCCCACGCCGCAGATTCTTACAAGCCGCGATGCAGCACTGCGCAGCGCTTAGGCCTTCTTCCAAATCACCAGGCCAATGCCGCCGAGGATGGCGCAGCCCGACAGCGCCATCGGCCAGGTGGCGGCCTCGCCCAACAGCACCACGCCACCCACAGCCGCAATCACCGGCACGCTGAGTTGCACCGTGGCGGCGTGGGTCGCTTGCAGGGTGGGCAACACCCGGTACCATACGGCATAGCCCACGCCTGATGTCAGCGCGCCCGAGGCCACCGCAAACACCAAGCCGCTGCTGGTGACGTGAAGCTGCGGCAGCGCCACCGCACTTAGCACCAGCGCCATGGGCACAGTGCGAATGAAATTACCTGCCGTAACTGCCGTAGGGTCCGCGCCACCGTGGGCGGGCTGGCGCCGCCCCAACAGCGAATACGCGCCCCAGGCCACCCCGGCACCCAACATGGCGGCAGAGCCCGCCAAGCCCGGCGCCGCAACGCCGGGCAACATCAGCACCACAAGCCCCGCAACCGCCAGCGCAAAACCGCCCAGCTGCTGTGGGCTTAGGCGCTCGCCCCGGTACAGGCCCCAGGCAATCATGGTGGCCTGCACCGCACCAAACAGCAACAGCGCCCCCGTGGCCGCCGACATGCTGAGGTAGGCAAACGAAAACCCCGCCGCATACACAAACAGCGCCAACGCCGACCAGCCATCACCCGGCAGCGCTGCGGTGCGCGCGCCCTGCGGGCTTGGTTTGCGCTGCAGCCACACCAAGGCGGCCAGCGTGATCGCGCCAGACACCAAGCGCACGGTGGTGAAACTGGCCGCATCCATGGCGCCGCCCTTAAGCGCCACGCGGCACAACAGCGAGTTGCCCGCAAAGGCCAGCATGGCCAGCGCCAGCAGAGATAGATTGAACAAAGAGCCCATGGCGGAGCAGTGTACGCGCGGGGCTTTTAT
The DNA here is from genome assembly GCA_027483085.1 of Comamonadaceae bacterium. GTDB lineage: Bacteria > Pseudomonadota > Gammaproteobacteria > Burkholderiales > Burkholderiaceae_C > Allorhodoferax. Next base: position 1,978 of record JAIXVK010000009.1, read on the forward strand.
GTATGAAATTGGCCTCTAGCGCTCGTAGAATATGCGCTAGATGCTACAAAAATAGTAGCAGGTGATCATCACTGCTGAGCACGGACGTAGCTTCGCAAAGCCGATGCCATTGCCTTCACTTCATCCAACGTATGACGAACTGGTTCGTTCTCGATGAACTTGGTTAGCGCTTTTGTCTCAACTACCCAGACACCCTCTGCAATGTTGTCAAAGGACTCGACATACCAGCCAGGGAAGACAACTGCCGGCCAAACGAAGGGCTGAAACTGGCTCTCTCGCAAGAAGTTACCTAACCAACGCGCCTGCGCCTTGGCTTGAATTACCGGATTTCGGTCAATTCGCTGTCCATTTGCAAACACTTCGCCCCCAGCTACGGAGATCTTGCAATCGCCGCGTAGTGGTTTGGAGTGCGTTTTGGTTTCGATAGTGAACACGCCCTGAGGGCCAATCAATACATGGTCCACATTGGCATCGCCACTTGGCACATCATGGAAGACAACAAAGTCTTTTCTCCGTAACCACTCCAGATGTTCTGCTACTGCGCGTTCTCCGTCGCGTCCCAGTTTGATTTGGGACAGGCGCTTCTGAGCTCGATTTATCTTGATTACAGCGTAGACCACTGCGATTACAGCAATAGCCGTGTAAACGATAGGATTCGGCTTGGCAGCGGTCAGATACCTGAACCACTCTAAGCCTGCCATGATTGCCAACATTAGGGCGAGCAAAGCAGGCGCCAAGATGTGGTCATAGGCTTCGTCTTGAAGTTGCTCAGTTAAGGATTGCCCAGCTGCTCGTAAAGGCTTGTTTCTGTCTAAGGGCGAGCGTTTTGGTTTGGATTTCATACAGGAAAAACTTGTTGGTGCTTCGAGGATTTACGTCGAATTAGTCTCTGGCGCTCGTTGATGCTTCGCAAGCAGCTACTAAAAGCGTAGCAAATTCCAGATGAAACCTAGAACGAAGACCCCGGTTCGCTCAGGAAAGCCAGCTCCTCGGGCGTGGAGGTGCGGCCCAAGATGGCGTTGCGGTGGGGGTAGCGGCCGAAGCGGTCGATGATCTCTTTGTGGCGCAGCTCAAATCGGAGGGTGTCTTCCATGCCCGGCTGCGAAAACAGGGCCACGGCTTGCGCGTGCACCAGCGCGGACTCGCTGTGCATGTAGGGCATGTAGGCAAAGCTGCGCTGCGCCAGGGGCAGGCTGCGGTCCTGCCCACTGGCCACCAGCTCTTGCGCCAGCACCAGGGCCAGCGCGTCCTGCG
>JAIXVK010000253.1 GCA_027483085.1 Comamonadaceae bacterium
AAGCTGCTCGAAGCGGCCCGCTTGCAGGGCCTGTACCAGCCGGTGCTGGAAATGGTGCTGGCTACGCAGCCCTTGTGGGCCGACCATAGCCAACCGAATGTGGAGCGAGCTTTTCAAGCGGCCGCAGACGCAGGCTTGGACCTTCAAAAAGCCCGGGTAGACATGAAGTCGCCCGCCATAGAGGCCTTGCTTGCGCAGGATGTTCAAGACTTAACCACCCTGGAGGTCACCAAGACCCCGACCTTTTTTGTCAACGGCCGGGGACTCCCCAGTTTCGGGCCAGAGCAGTTGGAAGCCCTGGTGGCCGAAGAGCTGGCAAAGCCCGCGCCACCGGTCCGATAAGCCACGCCTATGCCCGTGTTTTATTGGATTCGCGCAGGCCTGGCAGCCTTGGTGATGCTTGGCAGCTGGACAAGCCCATCGCTTGCCACAACCCACGCTGACGGCAAGGCCGAAGCCGCGCTCATCGACATCTACCTCAGCATAGGCGCGGCAGACCTTCGTGGCGCACTACGCAAAAGCGATGCGCTGGTAAAGGCCTATCCCCACTTTCAGTTGGCCCAGTTGGTGCACGGAGATTTGCTGTCCGCTGTCTCACGGCCGGTGCGGCACGTCGGGGATGTCCCCGGTGAGCTGGCGCAAGCCGCAGCCGGCAACCTCGAGGCCTTGCGCGCCGAGTCGCAACTGCGCATTGCCGCCATCCGCCAGAGGCCACCGGTGGACGCCCTTCCGGCGCAGTTCATTGGCCTCTCAAGGCGCAACAAACACGCCATTGCCGTGGATACCGCCAAGGCGCGCTTGTACCTTTTTGAGAACACGGCCAAGGGCACCCGCCTGCTGGCGGACTATTACATCTCGGTGGGCAAAGCGGGGGTAGGCAAACAGGTCGAAGGTGACCAGCGCACACCGCTGGGGGTGTATTTCATTACCAGCAACCTGGACCCCAAGAGCCTGAAAGACCTCTACGGCTCCGGCGCCCTGCCGGTGAACTACCCCAATGTGCTGGACCTGCGCCGCGGCAAAACCGGAGGGGGCATTTGGCTGCACGGTACACCGTCCACCCAGTTCACCCGGGCACCCCAAGCCACAGATGGCTGCGTGGCGGTTGCCAACCCGGATTTGGACCGCATCATCCGGACGGTAGAAATCCGCACCACCCCGGTCTTGATCGGCAAAAACTTCCGCTGGGTGCGCCCGACAGAGCTTTCGGCAGAGCGCGAGCAGTGGGAAAGCCGGCTTAAGGCCTGGGCAGCTGCCAAAGGTTCGGGCCAGCCCGGCAACCTGTGGAAGTTTTACGCGAGTGATTTCCAGGGAGACGGCAAAGACCTGCAAGCGTTCAGCCGCGCGGCGCAAGCCGGGCTCCAGCAGCTGGCGGGCAAATCCGTGCAACTCAATGACCTGTCGCTCATCCGCTGGACCGATGAGGCAGAGATCTTGGTCGCCACCTTTGGTGAGCTCAGGCGCGGCGACCGCACCGGCCGCACGGTGCGCCAGTACTGGCAAAAGCGTGCGAACACTTGGCAGATCATTTACGAAGGCGCGGTGGGCTAGCCACCGGCCTCGATATGCCTTAGTTGAAGCTGAACTGCCCCGGCGCCAGGATGGGGTCAACCCCCACCTGAATCGTCGATTTGGGCAGGAACTTGCCTTCGAGCAGCAGCTTCGATAGCGGGTTCTCAATGCGCTGCTGAATAGCGCGCTTGAGCGGCCGCGCACCAAACACCGGGTCGAAGCCCACCTTGGCTAGCTCGGCCACCGCAGCGTCGCTCACCGCCAGCGTCAAGTCCATCTTGGCCAGACGCGCCATCAGCGTGGCCAGCTGAATCTTGGCAATAGAGGCGATGTTGGCGGCGTCCAGCGAGTGGAAGACCACGGTCTCGTCAATCCGGTTCAGGAACTCGGGGCGGAAGTGGTTCTTCAGCTCGCCAGTGACGGCTTCTTTCACATCCTCGTAGTCCTGACCCACCATGCTCTGGATGAGCTGGCTGCCGATGTTGCTGGTCATCACGATCACGGTGTTTTTGAAGTCCACGGTACGGCCCTGGCCGTCGGTCAGGCGGCCATCGTCCAGCACTTGCAGCAGCACGTTGAATACGTCGGGGTGGGCTTTTTCCACCTCATCAAGCAAGAGCACGGCATAGGGTTTGCGGCGCACGGCCTCTGTGAGGTAACCGCCCTCCTCATAGCCCACATAGCCGGGAGGCGCGCCGATCAGGCGGGCCACCGAATGCTTCTCCATGAACTCGCTCATGTCGATGCGCACCAAGTGCTCTTCGCTGTCAAACAAGAATCCCGCCAGCGCTTTGCACAGCTCGGTCTTGCCCACGCCGGTAGGGCCGAGGAACAGGAAGGAACCGGTAGGCCGGTTCGGGTCGCTCAGGCCCGAGCGGGAACGGCGGATGGCGTTGGACACAGCCGCAATGGCTTCTTCCTGCCCCACCACGCGGTCGCGCAGCTTGCCTTCCATTTGCAGCAACTTATCGCGCTCGCCCTGCATCATCTTGGCCACAGGAATGCCGGTGGCGCGGCTCACCACCTCGGCAATTTCTTCCGCACCCACTTGGGTACGCAGAAGCCTGTTGGGCCCACCCTTGGCCGCTTTACCGGCTTCCTGGTCTTGGGCTTCCTTGAGGCGCTTTTCCAGCTCGGGCAGCTTGCCGTACTGCAGCTCGGCCACCTTGGCGAGGTCACCCTTGCGGGTCAGGCTCTCGATTTGGGTGCGCAGTTTGTCGCTCTCTTCGCGCACCTGGGCGCTGCCTTGGGCGGTAGCTTTTTCGGCCTTCCAGATTTCGTCCAGATCGGCGATCTCTTTTTGCAGGCTGTTGATCTCTTCGTTGATCAGCTCAAAGCGCTTGAGCGAGGCTTCGTCCTTCTCTTTCTTGACGGCTTCGCGCTCGATCTGCAGCTGGATCAAGCGGCGGTCCAGCTTGTCCATGACTTCAGGCTTGGAGTCCAGCTCGATCTTGATTTTGGAGGCAGCCTCGTCAATCAAGTCGATGGCCTTGTCCGGCAAAAAGCGGTCGGTGATGTAGCGGTGGCTCAGCTCGGCCGCAGCCACAATGGCCGGGTCGGTGATGTCCACACCGTGGTGCACGTCGTAGCGCTCTTTCAGGCCGCGCAGGATCGCGATGGTGGCTTCCACGGTGGGCTCGCCGACAAGAATTTTCTGGAAGCGGCGCTCCAGCGCAGCATCCTTCTCAATGTATTTGCGGTAC
>JAIXVK010000635.1 GCA_027483085.1 Comamonadaceae bacterium
AACACCGCAGAGCCTTCCACCTTTTTGACTTCGCCCACCTCGTTGGCCAAGGCCGCACGGCGGTTCAGCAGGGTGAGGAGCTCGATGTCCAGGGCGTCGATCAAGACGCGGAGTTCGGGGAGTGTTCGTGCCATGGTGCGCCTCAGCCGTGGGTGCGTTCAAACTCTTGCATGTACTGGACGAGTGCCTGCACGCCCTCGAGCGGAATCGCGTTGTAAATGCTGGCACGCATGCCACCGACCGACTTGTGCCCCTTGAGTTGCAAAAGGCCGGCCTCTTTAGCGCCTGCCAGGAAGGCATCGTTCAGGCTCTCGTTGCGCAAAAAGAAGGGCACGTTCATGCGGGACCGCGCATTGCGCGCCACGCCGTTCATGTAAAAGCCGGTCGCGTCAATCGCGCCGTACAGCAATTCGGCTTTGGCGATGTTGCGGGCTTCCATGGCGGCCACGCCCCCTTGGCGCTTGAGCCACTTGAACACCAACCCGGCGATGTAGATCGAATAGGTGGGCGGGGTGTTGTACATCGAGCCGTTGTCGGCCACAGTTTTGTAGTCAAACGCACTGGGGCAGATCGACAAGGCATGGCCCAGCAGGTCTTCGCGCACTACCACCAGGGTCAGGCCGGCGGGGCCGAGGTTCTTTTGGGCACCTCCGAACGCCAGACCTACGCGGCTCCAGTCCACCGGACGTGATGCGACATGGGAAGAGAAGTCAATTACCAGTTCGGCTTTGGAGCCCAGTGCCTTCAGATCAGGCAGGCTCTGGAACTCGATGCCGTGGATGGTTTCGTTGCTGCAGATGTGTACATAGCTGGCGTTATCACGCAACTCCCAACTTGCGGTAGGTGGTATGGCAGTGAACCCATCTGGCTTGCTGCTGGCCGCGATGTGGTTGCTGCAGTACTTGCCGGCTTCCTTGAACGATTTTTCGCTCCAACTGCCTGTCAACACAAAGTCGGCAGCGCCTTGGCCATTGCCGGCGCGCAGTCCGCTCAAATTCAGCGGAACGATCGCGTTTTCGGCCAATCCACCGCCTTGCATGAATAGGATCTTGAAGTTGGCCGGCACCGCCAGCAACTCGCGTAAATCCGCTTCAGCAGCTTCGTAAATGCTCAGGAACTCTTTGCCGCGGTGGCTCATTTCCATGACGCCCATGCCGCTCAAACGACCTTGGGCATCGGGCCAATTCAGCATTTCGGCGGCGGCTTGTTCCAGCACTTCAGCCGGCATGGCGGCCGGTCCGGCCGAAAAGTTGTAAGGGCGTTGCATCAGTGGCTTATCAATAAAATCGAGCTCTAGTGCTTATAGAACGTGCGTGGTTAGCTATCAAAATGATAGTCACTCGGCGGCGGGTGCGTCTCCGTCTGTACCGTCTGCTGCATCTTCCGCGCCCTCTGCTGCTTCGGGGGCATCCGATGGGTTAGCGTCGTTTTCCACGATGCGTTGCAGGCCGCTCAGTTTGGAGCCTTCGTCCAGTCCGATCAGGGTCACGCCCTGGGTCGCACGACCCATTTCGCGGATCTCGCTGACCCGGGTGCGCACCAGCACGCCCTTGTCGGTGATCAGCATGATTTCGTCGTCGACGTGTACCAGAGTTGCCGCCACGACCTTGCCGTTGCGCTCGGATTGCTGGATCGCAATCATGCCCTTGGTGCCGCGGCCGTGACGGGTGTATTCGGTGATGTTGGTGCGCTTGCCGTAGCCGTTTTCGGTGGCGGTCAACACACTTTGCTGCTCGTCTTCAGCGACCAGCATGGCGATCACGCTTTGGCCGTCGTCGAGCATCATGCCGCGTACACCGCGGGCGTTACGCCCCATGGGGCGCACATCGTTTTCATCAAAGCGCACCGCCTTGCCGCCGTCGCTGAACAGCATCACGTCGTGTTTGCCGTCGGTCAATGCGGCGCCAATCAGGAAGTCGCCTTCGTCCAAGTCCACGGCGATGATGCCGGCCTTGCGCGGGTTGCTGAATTCGTCCAGCGCCGTCTTCTTGACCGTGCCCATTCGGGTCGACATGAACACATACTGATCGGCCGGGAAGGTGCGTTTCTCGCCGGTGAGCGCCAGCACCACGGTGATTTTTTCGCCTTCTTGCAAGGGGAACATGTTCACGATAGGGCGACCGCGCGAACCACGCGAGCCCTGCGGCACTTCCCAAACCTTGAGCCAGTACAAGCGGCCACGGTTCGAGAAGCACAGGATGTAGTCGTGCGTATTAGCCACGAAGAGCTGGTCCACCCAGTCGTCTTCTTTGGTGGCGGTGGCTTGCTTGCCGCGGCCGCCGCGCTTCTGGGCGCGGTATTCGTGCAGGGGCTGGCTCTTGATGTAACCGCTGTGGCTCATCGTGACCACCATGTCGGTGGGCGTGATCAGATCTTCGGTAGACAAGTCGAACGAAGAGTGCTCCACCAGGCTGCGGCGCGCGCCGATCTTGGTCTGGCCGAATTCCTGTTTCACATGACCCAACTCTTCACCGATGATCACCGCCACGCGGGCTGGCTTGGCCAAGATGTCCAGCAGGTCTTCGATCTCTGCCATCACGTCTTTGTACTCGGCGACGATCTTGTCCTGCTCAAGGCCGGTCAGGCGTTGCAGGCGCATTTGCAGGATTTCCTGCGCTTGCGTTTCAGACAGGCGGTACAGGCCGTCGTTGCCCATTCCAAATTCTTTTTCCAGGCCGTCGGGGCGGTAGTCATCCGCATTCACCACGCCACCGTCTGCACGGGTGCGGGTGAGCATTTCGCGCACTAGTTTGCTGTCCCAAGGGCGGTTCATCAGCTCCAGTTTCGCCACCGGTGGGGTGGGTGATTCACGGATGATGCGGATGAAATCGTCGATGTTGGCCAGCGCCACCGCCAAGCCTTCCAGCACGTGGCCGCGTTCGCGGGCCTTGCGCAGGTTGAAGACGGTGCGGCGGGTCACCACTTCACGGCGGTGGTCCAAGAAGACTTCGATCAGGTCCTTCAGGTTGCACAGCTTGGGCTGGCCATTGACCAGCGCGACCATGTTGATGCCGAAGGTGTCTTGCAGCTGGGTTTGCTTGTACAGGTTGTTGAGCACCACCTCGGGCACTTCGCCGCGTTTGAGTTCGATGACCAAGCGCATGCCGGACTTGTCGGACTCGTCCTGGATGTGGCTGATGCCTTCAATTTTCTTTTCGTGCACCAGCTCTGCCATGCGCTCTTGCAGAGTCTTTTTGTTGACCTGGTAGGGCAGCTCATCCACGATGATGGCCTGACGCTGGCCTTTGTCGATGTCTTCAAAGTGGCAGCGTGCGCGCATAACCACGCGGCCGCGGCCCGTGCGGTAGCCATCTTTCACACCTTGAATGCCGTAAATGATGCCGGCGGTTGGGAAGTCCGGTGCCGGAATGATGTCCATCAGCTCGTCGATGGAGGCTTCCGGGTTCTTCAGCAAGTGCAGGCAGGCGTCCACCACTTCGTTTAAGTTGTGGGGCGGAATGTTGGTGGCCATACCCACCGCGATACCGCCCGAGCCGTTGACCAACAGGTTGGGGATGCGGGTGGGCATCACCAAAGGTTCTGATTCGGAGCCGTCGTAGTTAGGGCCGAAGTCGACTGTTTCTTTATCCAGATCGGCAAGCAACTCGTGGGCGATTTTTGCCAAACGGATTTCGGTGTATCGCATGGCCGCAGCGCTATCGCCGTCGACGGATCCGAAGTTGCCTTGGCCATCTACCAGCATGTGCCGCATGGAGAAGTCTTGCGCCATGCGGACGATGGTGTCGTACACCGACTGGTCGCCGTGCGGGTGGTACTTACCGATGACGTCGCCCACAATACGCGCAGACTTTTTGTAGGCGCGGTTCCAATCGTTGTTGAGCTCATGCATCGCATAGAGCACACGGCGGTGCACGGGCTTTAAGCCGTCCCGTGCATCGGGCAGCGCCCGACCCACGATCACGCTCATGGCGTAGTCGAGGTAGCTGCGGCGCATTTCCTCTTCAAGACTGATGGGCAGTGTTTCTTTGGCGAACTGAGTCATGGTTGGTGTCTGTCTATCAATGTCGAGGACAACCTTGGATTCTACGGCCGCACGGGTGTAGCACGATTGCAACAGCTTCAGTCAACGTTTGTGAATACCGGAACTAGTTGGCAAGGGCATTTATCTGGTTCCCCACGGTATGGCACAATCAGAGCAACGTCTTCGGCGCTAAAGGCCTTGGGGCGTCACCAATCAATCGCAGCTCGCTGCAGTTACTGCCTAAATAAGGAAGGTTCTATGAAACAATTGAATAAAGTTGCAGCCCTGATCGCTACCGCTGTGTTGGCTTCCGCCGCTGGCGCACAAGAAATTCACAACTGGCGTAGCGCCGCTGGCGACGTTTGGAAGAACGTTGACGGCCAGTGCTGGCGCGATGCCAGCTGGACTCCAGCAACCGCTGCAGCTGGTTGCGACGGCGCGATCGTTGCTCCAGCTCCTGTTGCTGCACCTGCACCCGCAGCAGCTCCCGCTCCTGTTGCTGCTCCTAAGCCCGCAGCAGCACCTGCACCCGCAGCAGCTCCAGTCGCCGCTGCAAGCAAAGTAACTTACGCTGCAGACGCATTCTTTGACTTTGACAAATCCGTGTTGAAGGCTGAAGGTAAAGCTAAGCTGGACGACCTCGTGTCCAAAGTCAAGGCCATCAACCTGGAGGTCATCATTGCTGTGGGTCACACTGACGCTACCGGCGCTGACGGCTACAACCAGAAGTTGTCTGTTGCACGTTCTGAAGCTGTGAAGGCTTACTTGGTGTCCAAGGGCATCGAGAAGAACCGTGTTTACACAGAAGGCAAGGGCGAGAAGCAACCTGTTGCTGACAACAAGACCAAAGAAGGCCGTTCCAAGAACCGCCGCGTGGAAATCGAAGTGGTTGGCACTCGCGCACAATAATCAGTTCTTCTGAACGATTGGAAAAAACCCGCTCCGGCGGGTTTTTTCTTGCCCCTACATAATCACGCCATGACATCCACTATCAA
>JAIXVK010000521.1 GCA_027483085.1 Comamonadaceae bacterium
CCGCCGCCAACAGCGCCCGCTTAGCCGACAAGCACGAAGACCTGCACGCCCTGCCCAAAAAAGATGGCTACGCCAAAGACGCTCAAGAAGCCTGAAGCCCCGGACGCCGAAAGAAAGAAACCACTATGAAATTGATAGCTGCTTCCGCACATTCCACGGGCGCTGAAGGCCAGAAAGTCATTGAACTGGCAAACACCGAAGACCCCCGTGCGCTCGACCTTGCGGGTGTCGCCCGCATCGACCTGAACTTCCCCAAGTTCACCGACGGCCGCGCGTACAGCCAAGCCTTTTTGCTGCGCCGCCGCCTGGGCTTCACCGGCGAGCTGCGCGCCACTGGCGATGTGCTGATCGACCAACTGGTGCAAATGGAGCGCACAGGTTTTGACGTAGCCGTGCTGCGCGCTGACCAGAACATCGACTTTGCACAACGCCAGTTCGACCGTTATCGCGGTTTCTACCAAGGCGACGCAGTCACCGTGAAGCCGCACTTTGCCCGTGAAGGCGAAGCGGTATGAGCGCCGAAACATCCTCTCTAGGCAACCGCTTCGCCGTGCAAGTGCAGCCTGCAGGCAGCGCCATGACCCGCAACGCTGAAGCGAGCGGCGAGTACATCATCAAGCTAGCCGAAGCCCAAGGTGTGCTCGCCCAAGCCGCAGCCCAATACGCGGGTTTAGATGGCGATGCTGCAACCGTCACCCAAGCGTCCAGCTTGGGCGCTGAAGACGTGGTCATCAGCCACCTGATCAACAGCCTGAAGTTGGACATCGGCATCTTCGTGCTGGAAACCGGTGCATTGCACAAAGAAACCCTGGACCTGCTGGAGCGCTTCAAGGCATCGAGCCGCGCTGCGGTCACGGTGTACCAGCCGGTGAATGAATCCGTGGTGCAGTTTGTGGACCGCGAAGGCAAGGACGCGATGTACAAGAGCATTGCCCTGCGCAAAGCCTGCTGCGGCATCCGCAAGATGGAACCCCTGGAGCGTGCGCTCAAAGGCAAAGATGCCTGGATCACCGGCCTGCGCCGCGAGCAATCCGGCGCCCGCGCCGATGTGCCCTTGGTGGACAGCTCTGAGCCCCGCATCAAGATCAACCCCTTGGCCAACTGGACTTGGGGTGATGTGTGGCACTACATCCAGACCAATAAGCTGGACTACAACCCCCTGCACGACCAGTTCTTCCCCAGCATCGGCTGCGAGCCTTGCACCCGCGCCATCAGCCTGGGTGAAGACTTCCGCTCCGGCCGCTGGTGGTGGGAGGACGAAGCCGCCAAAGAATGCGGCCTACACGTCAAAGCCACCGATTCGCATGAAGAAGCCAAAGCATGAACGCCATGACTGAACCCACCCATTTCGACCGCCTCTCCAACCAGCACCTCGATGCGCTGGAAGAAGAAACCATCTTCATTCTGCGCGAGGTGGCGGCTGCGTTTGAGCGCCCCGCCTTGCTGTTTTCGGGCGGCAAAGACTCGCTGGTCATGCTCAAGTGCGCGGAGAAAGCCTTTGGCGTCGGCCGCATTCCCTACCCGCTCTTGATGATCGACACCGGCCACAACTTCCATGAAGTGACCGACTTCCGCGATTTCCGCGCCAAGGAACTGGGCGCCGAGTTGATCGTGCGCAGCGTCGAGGACTCCATGGCCCGTGGCACCGTGAGGCTGGCCCACCCCGGCGAGAGCAGCAATGTGCACCAGTCGGTCACGCTGCTCGAAGCCATTGACGAGTTCCGCTTTGATGCGCTGATCGGCGGCGCCCGCCGTGACGAAGAAAAGGCCCGCGCCAAGGAGCGCATCTTTTCGCACCGCGACAGCTTCGGCCAATGGCAGCCCAAGGCCCAGCGTCCTGAGCTGTGGACGTTGTTCAACACCCGACTGCAGCCCGGCGAACACTTCCGCGTGTTCCCCATCAGCAACTGGACCGAGCTGGACGTGTGGCAATACATCGAACGTGAAAAGATCGCGCTGCCAAGCCTGTACTACACGCACAAACGCGATGTGGTCGAGCGCAAGGGCCTGCTGGTGCCGGTGACGGAGCTGACCCCGTCCAAGGAAGGCGAAACTATCGAGAGCCGCGACGTGCGTTTCCGCACCGTGGGCGACATCACCTGCACCTGCCCGGTAGAGAGCCTGGCCGCGACCGCCGCCGACATCGTGATCGAAACGCTGGCTGCCGACGTGAGCGAGCGCGGCGCCACCCGCATGGACGACAAGACTTCTGAGGCTTCCATGGAGAAGCGCAAAAAGGACGGATACTTCTGATGACCGCTACGAATACGATAGCTGCTCCCGCACACTCCACGAGCGCTGGCAGCACAAATGACACTTCATCCGCCCTGCGCTTCATCACTTGCGGCAGCGTGGACGATGGCAAGAGCACCCTGATCGGACGCCTGTTGGTGGACAGCAAAGCGGTGCTGCAAGACCAGCTGGCCAACGTTTCCAAAAGCGGCGAGGCCGATCTGGCCTTGTTCACCGACGGTTTGAGCGCTGAGCGCGAGCAAGGCATCACCATCGATGTGGCCTACCGCTATTTCGCC
>JAIXVK010000411.1 GCA_027483085.1 Comamonadaceae bacterium
AACTGCGCAATCGGCTGCCTGACCTGCGGGGCTAAGATACCAGTCTAGATATTGGTGTCATGCCCTTCAGGAGTTTTTGCCGTGTTGTCCAACCCCGCTACCAAATACCGCGCCTTCCCCGCCATTGACCTGCCCAACCGGCAGTGGCCCACGCGCAGCATCACCCAGCCACCTATTTGGATGAGCACGGACCTGCGGGACGGCAACCAATCCCTTTTTGAGCCCATGAATGCGGAGCGCAAGATGCGCATGTTCCGCACGCTGCTGCAAGTCGGCTTCAAGGAAATCGAGGTCGGCTTTCCCAGCGCCTCGCAAACCGACTTTGATTTTGTCCGTGAGTTGATCAATGGCGGCCATGTGCCCGACGATGTGACCATCGAAGTGCTCACCCAGTCGCGCGAGCACTTGATTCGCCGCACTATAGAGTCCCTCAAGGGCGCCCGCCGCGCCATCGTGCACGTGTACAACGCCACTGCCCCCGTGTTCCGCGACGTGGTGTTCGGCATGAGCAAGCCCGAGGTCAAAGAGTTGGCCGTGTCTTCGGTGCGCTTGATCAAAGAGATCACTGCCACCATGCCCGAAACCGAGTGGGTGCTGCAGTACAGCCCCGAGGTGTTCACCAGCACCGAACTCGAGTTCGCGTGCGAAGTGTGTGATGCCGTCACCGCCGAGTGGGGCGCCACGCCCGCCAACAAGGTGATCCTCAATTTGCCGGCTACCGTTGAGGTGTCCACCCCCAATATTTATGCCGACCAGATCGAGTGGATGCACACCCACCTGGCCCGCCGCGACAGCATCATCCTCAGCCTGCACCCGCACAACGACCGGGGCACTGGCGTGGCTGCGGCTGAGCTGGGCATGATGGCCGGCGCCGACCGCGTGGAAGGCTGCTTGTTCGGCAACGGCGAGCGCACCGGTAACGTGGACCTTGTGACCTTGGCCCTGAATATGTACACCCAGGGCGTGAGCCCCGGTCTCGATTTCTCCGACATCAACGCCATTGCCCGCACCGTCGAGCATTGCAACCAGCTGCCCATCCACCCACGCCACCCCTACGTGGGTGACTTGGTGTTCACCGCGTTCAGTGGCTCCCACCAGGATGCCATCAAGAAAGGCTTTGCCGCCCAAAAGGCGGCCGGCCCGGATGCGATGTGGAACGTGCCCTACATGCCCATCGACCCCGCCGACGTAGGCCGCAGCTACGACTCGGTGATCCGGGTCAACAGCCAGTCCGGCAAGGGCGGTGTGGCGTATTTGATGGAAGCCGAGTTCGGCGTGGTCATGCCGCGCCGCTTGCAGGTGGAGTTCTCGGGCGAAGTGCAGGCTTATACCGACAGCCACGGCGGCGAAATGAGCGCGCAAAACATTTGGGACCTGTTTGACGCCACCTACCTGAACGCGGCTGATGCCAAAGTGCGCTATGTGGAGCACCACCTGTTTGACCACCCCGGCCAGACCGGTAAGGCCCATGTGCAGGGCATCCGCATCGGCGTGGAGGTGGACGGCCAGCCCATGCTGATCACCGGCGAAGGCAACGGCCCTATCGACGCGGCAGTGCACGCTTTGCAAACCATTGGCGTCAAAGTGCAGGTGCGCAGCTATGAAGAGCGCAGCACCAAAGCCAGCACCGATGCGGGTGATGCTCAGGCCTGTGCCTTCTTGGAGCTGGTGGCGACGAATGGCGACACCGGCAAGGGCGGCGAGCGCTTTGGCGTCGGCATGGACACCAACATCGTGACCGCTTCGGTCAAGGCCTTGATCAGCGGTGTAAACCGCTTGGGGCTGGTGGATGTGGATGCGGCGGAGCCTGTCGCTGCCTGATCACGCTCACTGATGAAAAGCCGGGGCAGCGCAAGCGCCCCGGCTTTTTTATGCCTTTTTCAGGAAGCAGGCCTTGAGCATGAAGCTGCCGCCGTCCATCTTGCAGTCCACCTCGTGGTCGCCGCCTACCAGGCGGATGCTTTTGACCTTGGTGCCCTGCTTGAGCACGGTGGAGCTGCCTTTGACTTTCAGGTCTTTGATCAGCACCACCGCATCGCCGTCCTGCAGCACTTGGCCGTTGGAGTCTTTGACGACTGCGTTGTCTTCGTCATCCGCCGCTGCAACAGCCTGTGGCCATTCAAAGCCGCAGTCGGCGCAGACAAAGTTGCTGCCGTCGGGGTAGGTGTTTTCCTGAGTGCATTGCGGGCAGGCGGGAGTTGTGGGCATGGATTCTTTCTGTTTGCTATCAATTCAGTAGCTTCTAGCGCAATAAATATGAGCGCTAGAGCTCGGTTTCTTATAAATCTGGGGCGGTCCACTGGCCGCCGCTGCAGCGCTCGATCCCGGCCAAGTCTTGGCGGCTTTGTACGTTGGCGAAGCCTGCAGCCTCCAAGAGCGCTCGCACGTCAGCGGCTTGGTCATAGCCGTGCTCCAGCAGCAGCCAGCCGCCGGGCTGCAGGCGAGTCTTGGCTTGGTCGATGATGGTGCGGATGTCGTCCAGCCCGTCATTGCCCGCGGTGAGTGCTTGGCGCGGCTCAAAGCGCAGGGCGGGCAGGTGTTCGTCGTCCTCGCGGATATAGGGCGGGTTGGAGACGATGGCCTGAAACAGGCCCTTTGTGCCACTGAGCCAAGAGCCTTGGCTGAAGGCCACCGCCAACCCCAGCCGCTGGGCATTGGCTTGTGCGACGGCCAGTGCGGCGTGGCTGTAGTCCACCGCCTCCACCTGCAGCGCAGGCCGCGTAGCCTTGAGTGCCAGCGCAATCGCGCCGCTACCGGTGCCCAGGTCCACCACCCGGGCGTCGGGCGTGGGCTCCAACACATTGAGCGCCCAGTCAACCAGCGTTTCGGTGTCAGGGCGGGGCACCAAGACATCGGAGTTGACCTGTAGGTTCAGCCCGTAAAACTCCTTGTGCCCCACGATGTAAGCCACCGGCTCGCCGGCCAACCGGCGCGCGACATAGCCCTGTAGCGAGGTGTTGACCGCTTCGCTCACCATGTCGGTGTCGTGGGCGAGCAACCAAGCCCTCCCTGCCCGCGGCTGACCCAGCGCGTGCAACAAGAGCAGGCGGCTGTCTGTCAGATCCAGGCCCCGGCTTTGCAGGGTGGCGATGGTTTGCGATATGGAGGGCATATTTGCTCTAAATTTGATAGCGAATGGGGCAGGGGAAACAAGGGCTAAACGCCTAAAGATCCCAAAAACCGGCTTATTCTGCTTTGCGTATTGGGGTCAAACAAAGTACATTGGATTCACAACAACATACAGGCCCAAG
>JAIXVK010000444.1 GCA_027483085.1 Comamonadaceae bacterium
CAAGCTGGGCAAGCAGCTGGGCTTGAGCGGCAGTGTGGTGATGCGCGCGCTCGCCTCTTTGGGCGATGCGGTCATTGCCGGCCAGCCCGGGCCGGGCTGGGTCCGGTTGGACATGGCTGATGCCCGCTGGACCGCCAGCCTGACCGATGCCGGGCGAGTTCAGTGTGCGGAGCACGACCATGCAGCCTGATGACTTGCAGGCACCGCTGAGAAGCTGTGCGGTAGACCGTTGGCCGCAAGACGGCCAAATCACCGATGTGCTCGCCGCCGAAGTGCCGGTGGCGCTGGAGTTCAATGGTATTTCGCACGCGGTCATGCTGGCTACGCCGCAAGACCTGGAGGCCTTTGCCCTGGGCTTTGCCTTGACCGAAGGCATTCTGGATTCGGCCGCCCAGTGTTATGGCATCGAGGTCGAGCCGGTGCAGACCGACGCGGTGCAAGGGCTGGCTGTCAAATTGGACATTGCGGCCTCGTGTTTCCAGCGCCTCAAGTCGCAACGCCGTAGCCTGGCCGGCAACACCGGCTGCGGGCTGTGCGGGGTGGAGAGCCTGGCCGCTTTGGGGCCCTCGTTACAAGTCATGCCACCGCAGCCGTGGCTGGCCGGCTTGACGGTCGAGGCCTTGCTGCGCGCTTCCCGCGCGCTGCCCGATCATCAGCCGCTGAACCGTGCCTGCGGCGCGCTGCACGCGGCCGCGTGGGTCAGCCCGGAAGGGGAGCTGTTAGCCGTGATGGAAGACGTGGGTCGCCACAACGCGCTCGACAAGCTTTTGGGCCAGCGCGCCCTCGATAGCCGATTGCAGGAGCCCGGCTTTGTGTTTATGACCAGCCGGGCCAGCCATGAGCTGATCCGCAAATGCGTGCGCATGGGCGTGGGCGCCATGGCCGCTATTTCGGCCCCGACTGACTTTGCGGTGGATATTGCCGCGCGCAGCGGCCTGCAGCTGTGGGGCTTGGTGCGCGGGCAGCGGGCGGTGCGCTACACCCGGTAAAGCGCCGCAGAGGCCTTGCGAACAGAGGGGAAGCAGGGTCTCAGGAATAATGCCGGAGTGTTCGGTGGTGCCGGGAGGCCGTTTTGAAATTATCTTTTTTTGCGCTCGGTTGGCGCACTTTGTGGCGCGATGTGCGCTCCGGCGAACTGCGTTTGCTCATTCTGGCCGTCACACTGGCCGTGGCCGCATTAACGGCTGTCGGCTTTTTTGCGGACCGGCTGCAGGGTGGCCTGCAGCGCGATGCGCGCCAGCTGCTCGGCGGGGATGCGGTCATTTCCAGCGACAACAAGCCGCCTGCTGCTTTTGAGGAGCGCGCCCGCGCACTCGGCTTGCAGGTCGTGCACACCCTCGGCTTTCCCACCATGGCCCGCGCTAGCGATGCCCAAGGCGGGGCTGCCAAGCTGGTGGCACTCAAAACCGTTGAGGCCGGCTACCCGCTGCGCGGCACCCTGCGCATCAGCCAGTCACCCGACACCCCCGATACCCCTACCAAAGACATTCCTGCCCCCGGCCAAGCCTGGGTAGACGCTGCACTGCTGGACGCCATCGGCATTCAGGTGGGCGACCCGATTTTGCTGGGCGATGTGCAACTCAAGGTGGGCGCCATTCTGGTCATCGAGCCTGACCGCGGTGGCGGCTTCATGAACTTTGCGCCCCGTGTGATGTTGAACGAGGCCGATATTGCGGCCACCGGGCTCATCCAGCCCGCCAGCCGCTTGAGCTATCGCATGGCGGTCGCCGGCCCGGAGGCAGCTGTCAAAACGTATGTGGAGTGGGCGGATGCCCAAGTTAAAGCCAGTGTGCGCGGTGTGCGGGTGGAGTCGCTGGAAAGCGGCCGCCCCGAAATGAGCCAAACGCTGGACCGTGCCAACAAGTTCTTGAGCCTGGTAGCGCTGCTGGCCGCTTTGCTGAGCGCCGTAGCGGTAGCGTTGGCTGCCCGCGCCTTTGCCGCCAACCACCTGGACGATTGCGCCATGCTGCGGGTGTTGGGTCTGTCGCAGCGCACCATTGCCAGCGCTTACGCCTTTGAATTTGCGCTGGTGGGCCTGTTTGCCAGCCTCTTGGGCGTGGCCGTGGGCTTTGGGGTGCACTACTTGTTTGTGGCCTTGCTGGCAGGGCTGGTGAGCGCCACCTTGCCGGCGGCATCCATTTGGCCCGCACTGCTCGGTATCGGCATGGGCTTGACGCTGTTAATGGCTTTTGGCTTGCCGCCGGTGCTGCAGCTGGCTCAGGTGCCGGCCTTGCGCGTAATTCGCCGCGATGTGGGTAACCTGCGCCCGGCGTCTCTGGGTGTGCTGGCGATTGGTGTGGCCGGCTTTGCCGCCTTGCTGCTCACCGTCAGCAGCGATTTGACTTTAGGTCTGATTGCCGTGGGCGGCTTTGCCGGTGCGGTACTGGTGTTTGCAGGCTTGGGCTGGCTGGCCGTGAAGTTGCTGCGCAAAGCGGTCAACGAGAGCACCGCGCCACGCTGGCTGGTGCTGGCCACGCGCCAAATCTCAGCCCGCCCCATGTACACCGTGGTGCAGGTGAGCGCCTTGTCGGTGGGCTTGCTGGCGCTGGTGTTGCTGGTGCTGCTGCGCACCGACCTGATTGCCAGTTGGCGCAAAGCCACCCCGCCCGACGCGCCCAACCGCTTTGTGATCAACGTAATGCCCGAG
>JAIXVK010000376.1 GCA_027483085.1 Comamonadaceae bacterium
ACATGCTCTCTACCGGCTCCAAGCGCAAGGTCTGGATCACGGCGGCCTGCGCCAGTGGTGCGGAGCTCACGTGCTTGGATGAGCCCTTCGCCGCCTTGGACCGAGCGTCCATACGCACCATCACGGAGCTGCTGCAGGATGCGGCGGCGCACAGTCCGCGCGCCTGGGTATTGGCAGACTACGAAGCGCCTGCCGGTGTGCCACTCGCCGCCACCATCGATTTGGGCGCTTGAGCCCCGTGAATTTCGTCCTTTTGACCAGGAGAACCCTATGACTTCCCGACTGCCTACCTATTTTGTGTCCCACGGCGGTGGCCCTTGGCCTTGGATGGCGGATATGCGAGAGATGCTGGCCAGCCTGGACACGGCTCTGGCCGATATGCCGCGCCAAATCGGCCGCACGCCCAAGGCTGTTCTGATCATCACTGCGCACTGGGAAGAGCGTGCTTTTACCCTGGGCTCCAGTCCGGCGCCCGGCATGGTTTACGACTACGGTGGTTTCCCGGCACACACCTACTCGGTGGTGTACCCCGCACCGGGGGCTCCTGAACTGGCTACGCGGGTACAGGGTCTGCTCCAAGAGGCCGGTCTGCCCGTGGCGCTGGACTCCGAGCGCGGCTACGACCACGGCACTTTTGTGCCCTTGGCCGTGATGTATCCGGATGCACAAGTGCCGGTGTTGCAAATGTCCCTGCGCGCGGGGCTGGATCCGGCCGAGCACATCGCCTTAGGTCGTGCGCTGGCGCCTTTGCGGGATGAAGATGTGTTGATCGTGGGCAGTGGCCTGAGCTATCACAACCTGCGCAATTTCGGTGCGGGCGGGCGGGCTCCGTCCAAGGCTTTTGACGTCTGGTTGCAAGATGTGATGGCCGCTGCACCTGCGGTGCGGGCCGAAGCGCTGGTGAACTGGGAGTTAGCGCCGGCCGCCCGCATCTGCCATCCGCGTGAAGAACATTTGTTGCCGCTGATGGTGGCCGTGGGCGCGGCCTACGACGACGCTGCAGAGTGCGTGTACCACGACGAAGCGGTGTTTGGCGGCGTGACGGCGTCCAGCTTCCGCTTCGGCACAATCAGCTAAACGTAGCGGGCCTGAGGCCCTACGTTAGCTCAGGGGCTGGCAGCCGTTTCTCGGTACGCAGGTTGCGCTGTGCGTGCGGGCAGCGCCCGGTGCTGCAAGGACACGGGTGCAGCCGGTGTCTGGGCTGAAACCATCTCGTCCAGAATATCGAGTGCATATTCGCAGACTAGGGCCGCGTGCTCGAGTTGACGGTTTTTGTCTTCCAGTGCCGGAATCTCGTCGGTCCTTCCCAGCAGCATCAGGCCGATTTTTCGCTGGTTGTTGAACACCATGTGTTTGGCATCCGACATGCGGTCTTTGATGCGCTTGCGGCAAGCGCCCAGCCAGTCTTCTTCCTCAAGCACCCATTCAGCCAAAGTGGCTGCAATCAACGTTCTCGCGGCGCGGCGAAAGGCAAGTTTGTGGGGTGATGCGGCGGTTTTGAGTGGGGCGGACATGGTTTTGTGCCCTCTGACTGGGCTCCCTGATTGGTATGGAGCCAACGATAAGGTTTTTCCCGGTCGTCAGGGGCTGCCAATTGTTGTCGTCTGGACAATTTGGCTCAAAAAACCGCGGATATGTGAACTTTTACGGGCATTTGCCGCCAGTCCGCGGCGGCCTGCGGCAACGCGCCAATCAGTAGCTGCTGGGTTCCTGGGCCGGCTTTTGCACGAACGGGGGCTGCCGGCCTACGGTTTCTTCCAGCAAAACCAACTCCGAGTCACGGTGATTGATGACGGGTGCTGGCCGCAACACCGGTTGGCTGCTGTCGTAACTGATGTACATCGGCATATCGTGGTAGGTCGTGGTCAAGCTCCGCGCGAGGCCGGGGTTTGCGAGCGGCTTGATATCTGCAGTCCCGTAGCACAAGCAGAAATAGAGTTGACTCTCCTGCGCTTCCATGTAGCAGGCTGTACCCCGGATACCGACGGTTGCGGCCCGGGTCTCGATGCGTTTCGGACCGGGGCCAAACACCGCAAGCGCTTTGCCGCTGATCAGCCGCAGCACACTCACCACCTCGTCCTGGGCGAATTGCAGGCTGCTCTTTTCACGGAGCAGGTAAGCGTTGTCGCCCATTACAAACACCGTTTCGCTCAGAGCACCGGTGCTGATGGTGTCCCCGGGCAAGATCGCTTGCTCGATACGGGCTACGCCACCGTTGAGAAACACCTCGCCCTTGATGCGGGGTATGCCGCTTTGCAAGGGGCGTTGGCCCATGGCGAGCGCATCCACCAAACCGCCCAAGCTACTGATCGCCACACTGTTTGCGATGAATTGACGCCGATTGCTCATAAGCTGAATGTTGAAAAGTGGAAGAAGAGCGCCCCGTGCATATCCGGTGAACGGCCCAAGTACGCCAAAAGATAGCGCCATTCGGCAGGGGCGTCTAGTGCCCTCTCGGGCTGACTGCCGTGCGCGGGCTGTACGCCACTAGGCGTATTTCCGGTTCGGGCGGGCAAACCTACAGTCACTCCATCGCATCACACAACCTCTTCTGAGTTTGTTCCGCGAGAAGTGAGATGGATTTGTTTAACCCCCCGGAGAAGCCCACATGCAACGTCGTTTTACTTTGAAGGCACTCACCGCTGCCGTCGCCCTTACCACCTTGTCGGCAGTGCCCGCCATGGCTGCAGATACGATCAAGGTCGGTATCCTGCACAGCCTGTCCGGCACCATGGCCATTTCGGAAACCGTGTTGAAAGACACCGTGTTGATGGCGATTGACGAGATCAACGCCAAGGGCGGCGTGCTCGGCAAAAAGCTGGAGCCTGTCATTGTCGACCCCGCTTCCAACTGGCCCCTGTTTGCTGAGAAGACTAAGCAGCTGCTGACGCAAGACAAAGTCTCGGTGATCTTCGGTTGCTGGACTTCCGTGTCCCGCAAGTCGGTGCTGCCTGTGGTGGAAGAGCTGAACGGCCTGTTGTTCTACCCTGTGCAATACGAAGGTGAAGAGCTGTCCAAAAACGTGTTCTACACCGGTGCTGCGCCTAACCAGCAAGCCATTCCCGCAGTGGACTACCTCATGAGCAAAGAAGGTGGCGGCGCCAAGCGCTGGGTGCTGTTGGGGACCGACTATGTGTACCCCCGCACGACCAACAAGATCCTGCGCGCTTACCTGAAGTCCAAGGGCGTGAAAGAGTCTGACATCGACGAAAAATACACCCCGTTTGGCCACAGCGATTACCAGACCATCGTGGCTGATATCAAGAAATTCAGCGCGGGTGGCAAGACCGCGGTGGTGTCCACCATCAACGGCGACTCCAACGTGCCTTTCTACAAAGAACTCGGCAACGCCGGCCTGAAAGCCAAAGACGTGCCCGTGGTGGCCTTCTCGGTGGGCGAAGAAGAGTTGCGCGGTGTGGACACCAAGCCTTTGGTCGGTCACTTGGCAGCATGGAATTACTTCCAATCCATCAAGAACCCTGCCAACACCGAGTTCATCAAGAAATGGTCTGACTACGCCAAGGCCAAGGGCATTGCCGGTCACAAGGACAAGCCTTTGACCAACGACCCGATGGAAGCGACCTACATCGGTATCAACATGTGGAAACAAGCCGTCGAAAAGGCCAAGTCCACCGACACCGACAAAGTGATCGCCGCCATGGCCGGCCAGACCTTCAAGGCACCCAGCGGCATCGTGTCCAAGATGGATGAGAAAAACCACCACTTGCACAAGAGCGTGTTCATCGGCGAGATCAAGGCCGACGGCCAGTTCAACGTGGTCTGGAAAACTCCGGGCCCTGTGAAAGCCAAGCCATGGTCTCCGTACATCGAAGGCAACGACAAGAAGCCTGATGAGCCCGCAAAGAAATAAGGCGTCGGTAGGGAGAGGCTAGCGTTTAGCCAGAGCCGCCACAGCCTTGAAAAGGGCGTGGCGGCTTGTTGTTTTTACCCCGGAGAGATTGGCGTATGCCAAAAAAATTACTTCAATTGCTCACAATTGCTATGCTTTTGATAGCTACTCGCGCAAGCGCTCTGAGCGCTGACGAGGCAAAAGCCATTGCAATCGGCGAGAGTGATGCGCGTGTGGCGGCATTGCAGAAGGCGGTGGAGAGCGCTGATGCGCGCACCGTGCGCTTTATACAGGCGCTGTCCGATGATGCCGTCAAGCTCGTGGGCGAGGTTCCGGTGATGGTGATCGATGGCAAAGGCCTCGACCCGGTCACGCTGGCCGAAGTCACCGTGCCGGACACGGCGGAAGACGTGATGAACAACAACCGCATGCGCGGCGAGCTCGACACCGCGCTGGCCGCGGTCAAGCTCTTGTCGCCAGACGTGGCGATACGTCGTGCCGCCATTCAAACACTGGGTGGCCAGGTCGATACCGGCAAGCTGCCTTTGCTGGAGAAGGCGCTCGCCACCGAGACCGAACCCGCCTTAAAAGAGGCCTTGCAGCAGCTGCGCGCTGCCGCCCTGCTGGGCAGTGACAACCCGACCGAGCGTTTGGCAGCTGCCAACGAACTCGGCACTAGCGCCCAAGCCGCTACCAAAACATTGCTCGTAGAGCGCCTGCAGGCGGAGACGGATGGTGCCGTCAAAGCCGCACTCCAAAAAAGCCTGGGCGCCGTGGAGGCGCGT